>JANNZE010000107.1:0-7724 GCA_031410455.1 Chitinophagaceae bacterium
GTTTAATCTGTATGTAATTGATGGATATAAACATGAAGAGATCGCCCGGCATCTGGGAATAACTGTAGGGGCTTCCAAATCAAATTTATTCAAAGCAAGAATGAATATTCAAAAAATGATCAAAGAATCAGCAATCATATGCTATGAACGAAAAGTTGTCTAATTATACCGACCAACGTATACGTGATGCCGCAAAAAATATGCAGCAATCCTATGATGAAAGATCGTGGGAAAGGATAGAAGCATTGCTGGACGATAAAAAGAAAAGACCTTTTATTTTCTGGTTTTATCTTTCAGGTATTCTTCTCCTGATACTGAGCTGGGGTATTTATACTTATTTTTCATCTCAGCCGGTTGATAAAATTGCTGTAAATACAAATGCTGCGTCAGGATTTAATTCCGGATCTGTTCTTTCAAACCCGCATAAGGTAAATGAAAAAAATCAGAATGGTACAGTGATGATCAATAATGATAACTCAGTTTTTATTAAGAAATCAATTAAAACGGATGGCCTTAAAGTCTCACTTAATAGTGAACAGGATGAACGTCTTATTATTTATTCACAAACAAAGGACGACACAGATTTAAAATCAAAAAGAAAGTCGAAAAAAGTTATAAAAGGAAAACTGGTGGCCGGTATTTCTCAATCAGATATTGAAAAGGAAAAACAAAATGAGGCGGGGTTTGGGCTTTCCGCGAATGAAACTTTTACATCAGAGCCCAATCCGGTAATCAATGATTCTTCGCACGTAAAAATAAATGAAGTTGTAAATGATATTATTGATAACGTGGTAAAAGTTGACTCTGTACACCACGTTGATTCTGCAAGATCAGAAAAGGATAAGAGTCCGGTTAAGAAAGTGAAAAAATGGTATCTCATCGCTGGAGGCGGAGTTGAATCCAGTAATGTAAAATTCTTTTCTTTCAAAAATGGCGTTGTTGTTCCCCGCTTTGGTTTTGGAATAGGATTCCGGATCTATAAAAACCTGGATATTCAGACAGGATTTTATGTTTCCGGTAAAAAATACGTAGCTGGCCCCCGTGATTATAAACCATCTTCCGGATCTTACTGGAGCAATGTGCAGATCATTAAAGCAGATGCAAATTGCCTGGTGTACGATATACCGGTTTCACTCAGATACAATCTTTCTTCATCTAAAATAGTCCGCACTTTTTTTACTGCGGGGCTGCATTCATATATTATGAAAAATGAAAGTTATGATTATGAATACATCGCCAATAATTATACATATAATAAAACCTACAGTTACACAGGTAATAAAGGATTTTTTGGCGTCTTTTCTTTTTCTGCAGGTTTTGAAAAACAACTGAATGAACGGTTTTCGATTATAGGTGAACCTTATCTTACTATACCTTTAAAAGGAGTGGGAGAAGGACATGTTAAACTATTTTCAACCGGTATTCAGACTTTGATTAAATATTCTTTCTGATTAAGGCAACCTGATTCACATTTTCCACGATTATTATAAAAACAAAACTATGCTTCGTAAAATTTTATCTTTTTGCCTGATGTTGATTACAGCATCTGTATTATTTTCCTCCTGCAGTTCAGGGTCAAATACGCCTACAGATCCTTGTGTAGGAAAAAATATAGTGATCACGGCCGTACGGAACAGTCCAACCACAGCTGCGGGAACAAATGGTTCCTTAATCGCCACAGCAACAGGAAGTACAGGTTTTACGTACAGCATCAATGGAGGTGTATACCAGAATTCCGGCACATTTTCTTCACTTGCAGCGGGAACCTATTCCATCAATGCAAAAGATGTGGATGGTTGTGTGAAAACACAGTCATTTGTTATTACTGCACCTTCCTGCCCGGTTATCACCTTAACAGCCGTAGTTACTGCTGCAACGGGTGCCTCTGCAACGGACGGTGTTATTGTAGCCACAGCTACAGGCAGCACTGGAATTCAATATAGCATCGACGCTGTTACTTTTCAGAACAGCGGAACATTTTCAGGCCTCTCAGCTGGGGCATATACCATCATCGCTAAAGATGCAAATGGTTGCACAGCGGTACAAACCTTTGTAGTAACAAATGGCAGTTGTAGTTTAACGGTTAGCGCAACTTCAACACCTTCGGCAAGTCCCAACGTATCCACAGGGATGATCATTGTTACGGTCACTTCAGGCGTTTCTCCTTACCAATACAGTTTCGACGCAGGTGCTTTTCAGAGTTCAAATGTTTTCAATGGTGTAGCAGCAGGAAATCATACGGTGCTGGTGAGGGATGTTAATAATTGTATAGGTACAGTAAATGTAACTGTATCCAGCATACCCTGCCCGACTATTACCTTTACCAACAATGTAACTGCAGCAGATAAGTGCAGAAATAATAATGGTTCCATTTCAGCATCTGCGGTAGGTAGTACCGGTTTCAGTTACAGTTTGAATGGTGGAGCCTTTATTTCATCAGGCTTATTCAGTAGCCTGGCTACAGGTGTATATAATGTTACAGCTAAGGATGCGAATGGCTGTACTACAACATCTTCAATAACCATAACCCAGGCTGCTGCCGGTGTAAAATTTACAGCAGTTAAAGCCATGATGGCAACCAATTGTGCAACAACAGGCTGCCATGCAGGCTCCAGTCCACAGAGTGGGCTTAACTTTACAGATGATTGCACCATCGTCGCTCAATCTGCCAGAATAAAAGCACGTGCTGTGGATGGTATCGGTGGATTTATGCCTGCAGCAGGACAATTATCAGCAGCCGATAAACAAAAAATCACAGACTGGATCACCGCCGGCGGACAACACAGCGGTAATTAATTGCTCTCCAAAAAAATAAAATGAAATTATTTATAATAGCCCTTGCTCTATTATGCAACGTTGGTACGCAGGCACAGACGGCTGATACTACAGATCTTCTTTCTGCTGTAGATAAAAAAGATACCAGAGAATACGTCAGTTCGGCTTTTAAATCCACACGTGTGATTAATGCTCATTCCATGGAAATGCTGGGTAAAGGTGCACTCGATTTCAGAATCCTGCATCGCTTCGGTGAGGTGAGTAATGGCGTGAATCAATTATTCGGTTTAGACCAGGCTTCCATGAGGATGGGATTTGATTATGGAATCTCCAGAAATGTTATGGCAGGCCTTGGAAGAAGTACATTACGAAAAGAAATCGATGTATTTATCAAAGCCCGCTTCTTACGGCAGTCCACAGGGCCACATTCTTCGCCACTTTCATTATTGATCGCTGCCGGAGCTATGGTGAGTACCGAAAAGAGTTTTGCAGCCGTCAAACCATCTTTTACAGATCGTTCGGCTTATTATATTCAGCTGATCGCAGGCCGGAAATTTTCACCAGCTTTTTCCCTTCAATTCAGCCCGGTTTTCCTCTATACGAATACGCCTTTTAATGCAGAAGGTGACAAAGCATTATTTGCCCCCGGCATTGGTGCACGCTATAAGATCAGCCGTCGGGTAGCTTTTACAGCAGACTACCATCATCCTGTAAATAAAATGGATTCCATCAATACTTCTCCCTTATCTGTTGGAGTGGATATTGAGACAGGAGGTCATGTATTTCAACTTCATTTTTCAAATGCTGCAGGTATGAATGAAAGAGCCTATCTGACACAGACAACCGGCCGTTTTTTTGAGGGGGATATCCGTTTTGGATTCAATTTATCAAGAATCTTCCAGATCAGAAAGGGCAGATAAGATAAAAGACCTGAATAATTTGGTTTATGCAAATACGTTTTCTATCTTCGTCCTCCTTTTTAAAAAGGCTAGAAACCCTATTTATTCACAACCAAAAAAATTTCTATTTTTATGGCTGTTAAAATGAGATTGCAAAGACATGGTTCAAAAAAGAGACCATTCTATTTCATTGTAATTGCGGATGCACGCAGTCCCCGCGACGGAAAATTCATTCAAAAACTCGGAACGTACAATCCACTTACTGTACCGGCTACTATTCAGGTAGATCGCCAGAAGGCTTTGGATTGGTTACAAAAAGGTGCTCAGCCAACTGATACAGTTCGCAGGATCCTTTCGTTCAAAGGTGTATTGTTCCTGAAACATTTACTTCGTGGTGTAAGCTTAGGCTTATTCGATGAGGCAACTGCCATGGAAAAATTCACTAAATGGAGTGTTGAACACGAATCAAGTGTTAATCGCCGCCAGGGTGCACATCAGAAAGCCCGTAACGACCGCAGGAATACAACTCCTGTAGTTAGAAAGGTTGCTGAACCAACAGAAGCTGCTGTTAGCGCTCCTGCTGAAGAGGCTGCTGAGGAACCAAAAACAGAAGAATAAAACTCTGATTTCAATGAATTCGGGTCCTGCTTTTGGCAGGACCTTTTTTTATGCTTTTTCTTATTATTGTATTATGCAGGAATATATCAAAATCGGCCGTTTTGTGGCTACACATGGTTTACAGGGTGAACTGATCCTGCACCATAGCCTGGGCGATAATAAAAAATTAAAGGACCTTAATGTGGTTTTTATTGAAGAACTATCCAAAAGTTTCATTCCTTATTTCATCGAAAAAATAACGTTGAAAAATGAAGAAGACCTGATAGTAAAAGTGGAAGGATTTCAAACAAAAGAAAGCGCCCGCAAATTATTTCCAAAAGATGTATGGCTGAAATCAGAGATGTTCCGGGAATTTGTAGGTAAATCTGCTCCGATCGGTCTTTTAGGTTATATGATGGTAGAAGGAAAGGAAAATCTTGGGGAGATCATAGAGATCATTGAACAGCCGCACCAGGTATTGTGCACTATTTTATACAAAGGAAAGGAAGCACTTATTCCTTTGCATGAAGAAAGCCTGAAAGGTATCGATCACAGAAAAAAAATTGTGGAAGTAATTTTGCCGGACGGTTTACTGGAAGTATATACTACTTAAAATTATGCAACAGGAAAGGATCATAGCACATTTTGACCTGGATTCATTTTTTGTATCCGTTGAATGTTTGCTGGATCCTTCTTTAAAAGGAAAACCGGTTATTGTAGGTGGAGGAGATCGTGGAGTGGTGGCAGCCTGCAGTTATGAAGCCCGTAAATACGGCATTCACTCGGCCATGCCATCAGCGAGAGCAAAGCAATTATGCCCGCAGGCCATTTTCGTAAAAGGCACAAGAGGTGAGTACAGCCGATATTCACGATGGGTAACAGACATCATTGCCTCAAAGGCACCTTTATTTGAAAAAGCTTCCATCGATGAATTTTATATAGATCTTTCTGGTATGCAGCGTTTTTTTGATCCGCTCCAATGGACGATCGATCTTCGTATGGAGATCATGATTGATACCGGCCTGCCTATTTCTTTTGGTTTGAGCGTAAATAAAATGATGGCTAAAATGGCCACCAACCTGGCCAAGCCCAATGGCTTTTTACAAATTCCGCCGGGAAAAGAAAAAGAATTCCTGGCACCGTTACCGGTGGAGTCAATACCAGGCGTTGGTGAACATACAAAAGAGTTATTGCATGCTTCCGGTATTTTCAAAATCCGTGATATCTATAACAAAGGAAAAGATACACTGGAGGAAAAGTTAGGTAAATGGGGGCCTGATCTGTGGTTAAAAAGCCAGGGAATTCACCTTGGAGAAGTTTCTTCCTATCATGAATCCAAATCCATATCCACTGAACATACATTTGATGAAAATGTGACAGATGTAAATTTCTTATTACAAACACTCACCGGTCAGACGGAAAAAGTTTGTTACCAGTTGCGCAGGGAAGCTTTCGTTACCGGGTGTGTTGCGGTGAAGATCCGTTATGCAGATTTTGAAACAACTTCCCGGCAGCAAACTATAGATTTTACTACAGCCGATGATGAAATAATACCGGTGATAAAAAACCTGTTTCATAAATTATACAGAAAAGGAAATGCTGTCAGGCTTATTGGCGTACGGCTGAGTGAATTAACTCATGATGCGGTGCAGGCAAGTTTTTTTACGGATCATGAAAAAAAAGCAGGATTGTATAAAGCCATTGATAGTATGCGTGACCGTTTCGGACGAACGATTGTAAAAAGAGCTTCATCTGACTAAAACATTAACATTCATTTCTTATTAAAGAAGATGAATTTTTTATACTGCACCTACCTTTGCTTTAAATCATAGATATGGCAATAAGACTAGGAGATACCGTTCCGGATTTTACAGCGGAAACCACAGAAGGCAGGATCAATTTCTACGAATATCTGGGAGATAACTGGGGAATATTGTTTTCTCATCCGGCTGATTACACGCCTGTATGTACAACTGAGTTGGGTAAAACAGCCTTATTGAAAAATGAATTTGATAAACGTAATATAAAAGTGCTGGCTGTTAGTGTTGATCCGCTCGATAAACATATAAGCTGGAAGAATGACATCAATGAAACACAGCATTGCCTCGTTGAATTTCCGATTATTGCAGATGAAAATAAAGAAGTGGCCATACTGTATGATATGATACATCCGAATGTATCAGAAACATCTACAGTGAGGTCTTTATTTATCATTGGGCCCGATAAAAAATTAAAATTATCGCTTACGTATCCTGCCAGTACCGGGCGCAATTTTCATGAAGTGTTAAGAGTGATAGATTCCTTACAACTGGCCGCTAAATTTCCTGTGGCCACACCTGCAGACTGGAAGCAGGGCGAAGATGTAATAGTAGGTTTATCCTTGTCTACGGAAGATGCAAAAAAAACATTTGAGAAAGGGGTTACAGAAATCAAATCCTATCTGCGGTATACGCCTCAGCCGTAACAACTTCACAGGTTGTCAGGAACTGATCTTTTTCAACTGCTGCATCAGTGCGTTGAATTCTTTAGGGACAGGTGCCCTCAAATCTATAATATTTCCTTCCGGATCTTCAAATTTCAACTGGTAAGAATGTAACGCCAATCGTCCGATGATGGGTTGCTCTTCTTCATATTTACCAGGCTTATATTTCTTTTTTACCGAAGAAAGCATCACTGGTTTTCCATCTCCATATAAGGGGTCGCACACAAGCGGGTGGCCTATATTTTTAGAGTGTACGCGTATCTGGTGTGTTCTGCCTGTAAACAAACGGTATAAGATCATAGAATACTGAGGGAAAGACTGCATTACCTCATAACCGGTTATGGATTCTTTGCCATTTCTGTGAACGACCATATAACCTTTGCGAAGAGTATGTTCAGCGATAGGAGCTTCAATCATGCCTGCATCATTGGCCGGTTTCCCTTGTACAATACCTACATAGTATTTATCTACTTTCCTGTTTTCAAAACTCTGCGAGAGAAATTTGTGCATTTTCTCATTTTTGGCGAACAGCACAAGCCCGCTCGTTTCCTTATCCAGGCGGTGAACAGTAAAAATGGAAGGATAGATCTGTTGTAATTGTTCTTTCAGGGAAATTTCCGATTGGGTACGGTCGGGGATGGTTAATAATCCAGAAGGTTTATTGATCGCAATGAAATCATCATTTTCAAAAATGATCACTGGTGGCTTCCTCACTTTTCTTTTTTACTTTTTGGAACTTTTGACGTGTTCATATATTTCAATAAACGAATCTCTTTTTCACTCAGATAACGCCATTTACTTCTTTCTACATTCTTCTTGGTAAGGCCTGCATACATCACTCTGTCCAGTCCTTTTACATCATAACCCAGGTGTTCAAATATTCTTCTTACAATTCGGTTCCTGCCGCTGTGAATTTCAATTCCTATAATGGATTTATCTTTTGAATCAGCAAATGCCAGCGCATCCACATG
>JANNZE010000108.1:0-2274 GCA_031410455.1 Chitinophagaceae bacterium
CAACCTATTTTAGGAATGGTCAAATTGCTTTTAGAAATCTAAACCAAGTGATAAATAAGTAACTGGTTTGCCTTTAAAAAATCCGTTCATTGGCCAGCCAGCATCAAATTTTACAAAATAACCCAGCAGCTTACTGCGAACACCGAAACCATATCCGCCGGCAAATGGCCCGATACCGCCGGCTTTAACTTTAACCGTTATGTCACTGCCATTGTCTGTATAATTCACCTGCGGTCTTTTAATATTTTCTATACCTCCGTTCCATGCAGTACCAAAATCAAAGAATTGCGTAACCTGGAAATTTTTAATGAATGGATTGTTGATCGTTCTGTCTAACAAAGTTTCAAAAACAGGAAAACGGAATTCACTGTTGATCACTATTGCATTGTTGCCATTCGCCACATTCTGAATAAATCCTCTCATGTTTACAGCCAGTGACTGGAATGCATATTCCTGGTCCTGTGCCGGTGGGTTGTTGGTATTGAAATAACGGTCGGTGGTAACACCGTTTCTTGTTTTTTCATTGGTACCAAACATCAGCCAGCTGTCCACACCACCCAGGTAATAGATCATTTTTTGTTTTCCGAAACTGAAATCACCTGCAGCTCTACCGGCCCAGATGAAATTTTTGTAAATCGGGTAATAATACCTTGCATCAAATCCTCCTATAAAAGTACTTGGGCCATCGGAGGAAATATTTTTGTTGATCTGCCTGTTGTAATCGAAATAGATCTTGTATCGCAATCCATTCATGATGTTAAGGCCCATATTCAGGCTGTTGTCATACACATATTCCATATGGTTTACAGAATATAATTTATCAAGATCATTAATGAAAAGACCGATAGGATCTATAGCCTGCGCCACGATTTTATCTGAACGGATACCGGTTGTGAACCGGATGCTGCGGGCTTCATCAAATGGATAAGAAATATTTCCCTGGTACAGGTTTGTGAAGATTTTTATAGGATTCACTTTTGTTGCACCATTGGTGAATTGTAAAAGGGCTACATCAGATTGTGAATTCCTGTAATAAGTCAGTCCCCAGTCGATCCTTCTTTTTAAATTCTGAAAGTTCATCATCCATTCATTGTCTTTCAGATTGGTGCTTAAGCGGAATGCGCCGGTAATTTTAAGATCTTCCATCAGTTCCGTTGTTCCTAAGCGGATCAAACCATTCAGAGGTGTACCGCTACCTAAACGGATAGGACCGGACCCTCCGGCATATACTTCATATTTATTGATAAGTAAATTATTATTCAAAGCTGCAGATCCAAAGTCTGCAGAAAATTTCATCGGTTTATAAGTAAATAATTTTGCACGGCTTAATACATCATTTCCGGTTGCATTCACCGGTATCTTAATCGTTTTTGCAGCAGATGAATCTGCGCCGAATTCCGTCTGGAAAAAATCATCCTGCTTTCCAGTTGTATCCTGGATGTTCTTTTGTGGTGCCGGAGCGTTTGTACTGGTACGCTTACTTTCACGCATTAATTTTCTGCCGTATTCTGTTGGCTGCGCCGTTACATTTCTTTTACTCAATACGGCTTCATCGATCTTTAATTTATATAAGATCTTCTGATCAGATTGTCGCGTTACTTCACTAACCTGGTTATTGTCACCTGCAATTCTTGTTTCAGCAATACTGCTCTGGTAATTGGTGATCGGAAAAGTATAGGCTGAATCTTCTGATACGGAAACAACAGCCACTGAATCCACCTCTTGTTTTTTGAACACCCGTAAGGTGCTGTCGATCTCTTTTTGGGAAGGATTTCTCAAGATCTCTTCATTTATCAGAACCAATGTATCCAGTCCTGCCTTTTTGGTAGTGAAGAAACCGGCGTACCTGTTTCCCACACCATTTTCATCACTCACAAAAGTGAAGTGGTTGGTATTATACTGCATAGGGAACCTGGCATTGCCGTACTTGAGGTCAGATAACTGGCTGATCTGGTTCAATTCAGGTTTGTCACCGAAATCTGTGATCAGAAAAACATTGAAACGATTGTTACTTGGTAAAACAGTGTCGGATGTTCTTGCAATAGCAGATGGCCGGTTGCTGGAAAATATAATTCCCGTTTTATTAGTGAACGCCAAAAAAGATGCATCAAGTTCATCATACACTTCTTTGGTGATCTGTTGTTCTATTCTGCTTTCGAGGTTGTAGGTTATGTTGTCTGTGTGACCGTTTTTTTCAGCAGATAATAATAGAGTTCTGCTGTCCAGCATATATTTTACATCCTGAACCTGGCTGAATTCCTCTGTAAGATCATA
>JANNZE010000109.1:0-3108 GCA_031410455.1 Chitinophagaceae bacterium
TGTAACCATGGCAGCCGAGCAGTTCGGAACCAACCTTAGAGCCACTGCTGCCACTACTATTCCGAATATGGTACGTGGTGCATTGCCGCTGATGCTATTAATTTTTAATGCTTTGCAACAGTTAACTTCATATGTGAATGCAGGGTTGTATACCGGTATCATTGTAATGATGCTGAGTGTGGTGGCGGCAGCTTTTACAGAAGAAACTTTTGGAAAGGAACTGAACTATACTGAAAATTAAATAATGAAGATCCTCATCATCCGCTTTTCTTCCATTGGAGATATTGTATTGGCTTCACCTGTTTTCCGGTGTGTGAAACAACAATTGCCGGATGTGGAATTACATTTTCTTACGAAATTATCATTTAAAGAAGTAACCGTTGCCAATTCCTATATAGACCGGTTTCATTATTACAATTATAATATGGATGAACTTTTTGGGATTTTATCTCAGGAAAATTTTGATCATGTGATCGATCTTCATAACAATATCCGAAGTACCACCATCAGAAAAAAACTCAAAAAACCCGTTCAGGTAATTGATAAACTTAGATGGCAGAAATTTCTGCTTACCAAACTAAATATTAATGTGATGCCTGGCATTCACATTACACAACGATCACTTAATACTGTAAAAAAACTGGGTGTGACGGATGATGGTCGTGGTCTTGATTATTACATTCCATCTGATCAGAAAGTTTTTGCAAATGATCTTCCGGCCACACATCATGCAGGCTTCATCAGCATTGTAATAGGAGCCAACCATTTCACTAAAAAAATGCCAGTCCATAAAATACAGGAATTGTGCAGGAAGATCAATCATCCCATTATTCTTGTTGGTGGTGAAATGGAAAAAGAGGAAGGCGATCAAATTGCAGCCGTGGATGAAATGAAGATTTATAATTCCTGCGGTAAATTTTCATTGAATGAATCTGCGGATATCATCCGGCAAAGCAAACTGGTTGTGTCACACGATACAGGTTTTCAATATATCGCCTGTGCTTTTCAAAGGCCGGTGATCGCTTTATGGGGAGGCACATCGCCTAAACTGGATGTGGAACCTTATTATGGAACTGCCAATCCTGTGAAACATCAGAATATATTTTTAGATCTTCGTTGTCAGCCTTGCAGCCGCTATGGTTCTGATAAATGTCCGCTCGAACATTTTAACTGCATGGAAAAACAAAACACAGATCTTATTGCTTCCAAAGTTCACCAGATGCTTGGAAGATGATGGCCGTTATTACAAAAATTAACGCTGATAAGTAGATGTTAATCTATACAGAAATGTAAATTTTACTACAAATTTTCATGTGTTAATGTATTTACTTGGTGTAAACATTTTGCCATGAACATTGCTTTTATAATCCTTTCCTTATTTTTCTACACACATTCTGATAATCAATTACAAACTTCGGTTACGTGGACAACCGATACCAGTTTGCCAACTTCAGATGTTCAGTATTACCTGCCGGGAAATTTATTGGTATGGGATGATTTTAAAGGGCAGTATACTGTAAATGACCGGGCAGCAGCAGTTACTGTTTCCGGTTTTGGATACCAGGCAAATGTAAAAACCAGTGGAGGTTCAGGAAGCCTTGATATTAAAGTGTATTGCTATTTTCATAAAAATAAATCTTGGGTGAAGACGGGGCGAAACACACCTTATATTTTAAAACATGAACAACATCATTTTGATATCAGTTACATAGCGGCTACGATATTTCTTCAAAAATTGCAAAACGCAAAATTCACCACAGCTAATTATGATGCGCTGCTGGCACAGATATATAATGAAAGTACCGCTATCATGAACAGTATGCAGGATGATTATGATGGCGAGACAAAAAATGGCCAGCTGCATGATATTCAGGCAAAGTGGAACGACACGGTAGAAGAAAAAATTAATAATATTACACGCTGATCACCAGTACAGGTATTTTCATTTCATGACGCACGGCATTAATGGTAGTGCCATAAATAAAATCTTTCATTCCTTTATGACCATGCGATCCGATCACCAGCAGATCGGCCTTGTTTTCTTTCACGATCCTTACAATTTCTTTTACTCTTCTCCGGTAACCGATTTCTCCTTTCACCTGCAGACCCTGTGCTTTCATTTGTTCAACATAGGCTTCCAGTCTTTCTTTATCCTGCCTTGTTTCAAAATCGTCGCTTTCACCTCCGTGTAATTTTGCTGATGCGCTTTCTACAATATGAATGAGCAGATAATGCGTATCCGCATTTCCCTGTCCAGTTGCAAATGATAAAATTTTACTGTCGTTTTGACTGAAATCCAATGCAATCGCAATATTATTGAAACCGGGTTTATAAAATGGAGCCAGTGTGTTATCAGCTGTGTGCAGATTGATGGAACTGGTTGAGGTTTTCTTTTTTAAATACGGGAAAAGAATAATGTACAATAACAAAAATGCAAAAGCTACACCGGCTGCAATGATCAGGAATTTGGTGAGCATAGTATGTGATTCAAAACCCGGAAGTACTTCATTGATCAGCATTTTCAGATTTAAATAAATTAAAACAGATGCGATCAGCCATGCACCAATCTTAGTAAGTACTCCTATGGCAAATTTACCCATCGTTTTTTTATCACTCACAAAGTGGATCAGAGGAATGATGGCAAAACCCAGTTGTAAACTCAGTACAACCTGGCTCATTACCAGCAAAGCATCCACTTTATTTTCACCATAAATGCCAATTACTATAAGTGCCGGTATGATGGCGATCAGACGTGTGATCAGTCTTCTTAAAACAGGGCTGATTCTCAGGCTTAAATATCCTTCCATGATGATCTGTCCTGCCAGCGTTCCGGTAACCGTGCTGCTTTGCCCTGCTGCTATCAAGGCACAGGCGAAAAGTACAGGAGCTACATCTCCTAAAAATCCCGGCAACAAACGGTGCGCTTCTTTGATTTCGGCAACGCCGGAGTTTCCAGTTTTAAAAAATACTGCAGCTGCCAGCACAAGTATGGCTGCATTCACCAAAAATGCAATGTTCAGGGCAATGGTGGTATCTACCCGGTTAAATTTTAAAGCCTGCCTTATACCATCATCCGTTTTTTCAATTTTTCGTGTTTGAACAAGTGCG
>JANNZE010000110.1:0-2017 GCA_031410455.1 Chitinophagaceae bacterium
CAAGCCCGTTTTATACAGTGGCTTTATGGATTTTCAACTGGACTCTATGGTACAGCATATTTTATTTCATTGGTGGACATGCTCTTGCCTGTACCATGTTTGGTGCGGCTATGTTCTGGTTCATTTTTGTTCGTGCCTTTAATTATACAGGTCATGGTAAAGGAGAAGTGAAGCATAAGGACGGAATTGATTTCGACAGAAGTAATTTATCCATTAACCAAACCCGTCCGGGATTATTTTCAGGAGAATGGCATAATAATCACCATTTATATCCGGGAAGTGCACGTGCAGGCTTCTTGCCGTACCAGATAGACTTAGCCTGGATATACATCTATATTCTTCATAAATTAGGTGCCGTAACTTCTTACCACGATTCCAAAAAGGATTTTGTTAGAAGATACCTGAAACAGGCAGCCTGATTAATTCAGCAGATTTTTTACAGAAGCGTATACCTGCTCGCGGGTGAAAGGTTTTTCCAGAAAGATGTCCGCATGGTCGCTTAATGCGATCTCCCTTGGAGTGGAAGGTTTATAACCTGTAAGCATAATAATTTTAATAGTTGGATAATTAACCTTCAGGAATTCAATAAAATCAAGGCCATGGCCATCGGGGAGTTGGTGGTCAAGCAATATAACATTCGGGGTTTGTTTTGACAGGAATTCACGGGCATTTGCAAGGTTTTTCACATGTTCCACATCCACCTCATCATCTTTTAAGATAATGTTCAATAGCAGGCAGATATCTGCTTCATCTTCCACTATCAATACTTTTTTAGTTTGCCTGGCAGCTGGTTTGGTTAATGGCATAGTTGAGTTTTTGAATACATTTCAATTTTACGACCAAAAACATAAAGCGGGGAAAAACTTCTCGATTTTCTTTTCACCATTCGTTTTACATTCGTAAAACAAACTCAACAGCCTCCATATGCAATCCACAGCTAAAAATCCGGATGATTATATTAAGAGCCTACCCGACGATCGTGGGAAAGCTATACAAAAACTGAGAAAAATTATCCTCAAAAATCTCCCCAAAGGCTTTCAGGAAGGTATGGGTTATGGCATGATCGGTTATTGCGTTCCACATTTACTTTATCCTGATGGGTATCATTGTGATCCAAAACTGCCACTTCCTTTTTTATCCATCGCTTCCCAAAAAAACTTTATTGCAGTTTATCACATGGGGATATATGCCGATGCTAACCTTCTTAAGTGGTTTGTGGAAGAATATCCAAAATATACTAACGATAAATTAGACATGGGCAAAAGCTGTATCCGTTTCAAAGATCCGGAAAAAATCCCCTTTGAACTTTTTGGAAAACTGGCAGCTAAAATGACTGTAAAAGACTGGGTAGATATATATGAAGAGAATTATAAACCTTCAACCAGAAAAAAATAATTGAGTGGGTTTCGCTACGGGTAGGCTACGATAAGAGGCAAAAAAAAAGGGCTGAAGATAGATATCTTGCCCCGTTTTTAATCCGTACCCTATGAAAACTTTTACGAAGATAATGAAGTTGAAGTTAGGATTTGTAGTATATTATACTACAAGTTTGTAGTATAATATATATTTCCCGCCTGGTACATTTTTTATTAAAATGCTTATTTGAATTTTAAATGCATCGAAATGATATCCGAACTCATTCCTATATTTTTAGTATAATGTCCATAACGTATTTCCAGAGAACTGATATGTTTAAAATTAAGAATTCCTTTAGGAGGTACTAATCGGATACCTCCTCCGTAAAAATTACTGTTGAATTTCGAGAGGTCGTAATTACTGGTATAAAAGGCATCTGATGAGGTATGTTTATTACGGGCATCAAAATAATCTGCTGCTGATTGCTGATAGAATCTGTAAAAGGGAGTTATAGAAATAAAATTGGTGATCTTGTATACTGTTTCCAGTTGAAGCGTGTTACTATTGATTCCCCAGTTATCAGAATAATTCCGATACCATGTTCTGATGATAAAATTATCTCCCAGGAAGTAATTGGCCCTGATTCCTACGGGGATCTTCA
>JANNZE010000111.1:0-6096 GCA_031410455.1 Chitinophagaceae bacterium
CATTGGAGAATATGCTATGATGCTTTCCGGAGAAAAATGGCTTACACCCGCTGCCAATGCCAGGGCGGAATATTATAGAACCGCAGAAAATTCTACAGACACTCCTTTTCATTTCCAGATCATCAAATGCAAACAGTACGATCATAATTCATTGTATGAATTGCAGGTTCGTTCTTCACCGAATCTGCCGGAAATGCAATCTGTATATGTATATCCCTCCACCTGTTTTTTTGAAGGAACCGTTTTCAGTGAAGGCAGAGGAACAGCTAAACCTTTTCAATATATCGGGCATCCTTTAATGCCAAAGAATATGTTTTCATTTACTCCTAAGCCCAATGAAGGTGCTAAAAGCAGTAAATGTTTTAACCAGGTTTGTTATGGATGGAATTTATCCGGGACCCAGGAAGATATTCTGAAAAAACTGGATAAAAAGATACAATTACAATATATCCTGGATGCGTACAGGTTGTTCCCGGGTAAAGACAGTTTTTTCCTGAAAAATATTTTTTTTAATAAACTGGCCGGTAATACAAAACTGATGGAACAGATCAAAAGCGGGATGAAAGAAAAAGACATCCGTAAAAGCTGGGAGCCCGGCCTGAAAGCATTTAAAAAGATCAGAAAAAAATATTTACTCTACCCGGATTTTGAATAATGAAAGCATTGAAAGATTTACGCATCGTATTTATGGGAACGCCGGATTTTGCTGTGGCGTCTTTAAAAAAACTGGCAGAGAACGGATGCAACATCGTAGGTGTGATTACAGCACCCGATAAACCTGCCGGAAGAGGATTAACCCTACAGCAAAGTGCGGTGAAGCAATATGCTACCGAACACCATCTTTACGTAATGCAGCCCGAAAAACTAAAGAACCTGGAATTTTTACAGGAATTGAAAGAACTGAAAGCGGATGTGCAGGTGGTGGTTGCTTTCAGGATGTTACCGGAGCTGGTGTGGAACATGCCAGCGATGGGAACGATCAACGTCCACGGCTCCCTGTTGCCGCAGTACCGTGGTGCCGCGCCCATCAACTGGGCCATCATCAATGGAGAAAAGGAAACCGGTATAACTACTTTCAGGCTGCAACATGCTATTGATACAGGTGATATTTTATTACAGACCACATTGCCCATTACAGAAAATGAAACGGCCGGCGAATTACATGATATCATGAAGGAAGAGGGTGCCGAATTGTTATTGAAAACACTTTTTGGAATTTGTGAAGAGACTATTCAACCGGCTCCACAAAATATAGCTGACGAAACGCGGCATGCGCCTAAGTTAAATACTGCAACGTGTGAAATTGACTGGAATAAAACTATTGACGAAGTGCACAACCTGGTCAGAGGATTATCGCCTGTACCTGCTGCGTTTACCTTTTTGGATGGAAAGAAATTAAAGATCTACCGCAGTTTGAAAATAATTGTATTACATGATACTGATCCTGGTAATTATTCGACAGACCATAAAACATATTTACGATTTGCCTGTACCAATGGGTGGCTGGATATACTGGAATTGCAGGCAGAAGGAAAAAAGAAATTACGAATTGAGGAGTTCCTAAGAGGATACCGTTTCAAATAACGTGAATATTATATCTTGAGAAATTTTATAAACCTTCTAGGTTGGAACCTTCTAGGTTGGTACCTTCTAGGTTAGAACCTTCTAGGTTGGAACCTCGTGGGTTAGTACCTGGGAGGTTTACACTTATTTGATCTTTTCCAGCAAACTTTTCGGCAAACCGGCACGTGGTACAATGATGCTGATCGTATTCATCGCAAAATAAGCTTCGGACACTTTAATGTATCCTTTGAACGGACCTTTATCACCCCATGAATTCTTTACAATAAAATACATTTTTCCGTCAGTACCTTTTTCCATGCCCGTGATGTGCATCAGGTGATCGTCCTGCGTGGTAAGATTTTCAAATAAACGCTGACGTTCTTTTTCATCGTAATTCAGTTCGAAGTTGCTGTTTTTACGGATAACCGTATCTCCTGCCTGTGAAGATGGCTGGTATCGTGCAAACCCGGTTCCCGGTTGAAAACCAAAATTACTTACGTCCGCATCCCACATAACCGTATATCCATTGTTTAAGGCTGATTTAACCGCTTCGGTCATTTCATTCAAAGGAAGATTATAATAGGTTCCGTTGCTGAAATTATCCGGCACTTCCAGAATAAAAGATTGATTAAAAGGATGATGGGTGAAAGAGGTGAGGTTCACATAATCATTCGCATTGAAACGTAAAACCTCTTTTGCAAATGATTGTGGCGTATAACTTCTGCCTTTATAAACAAAAGATGCCGGCGGTGTTCCCATGGTTTTATCCATCATAGTGATGTATCCGTTCAGCCATCCCGATTGAACAGGTAGATGATTCAATAAAGTATCCAGATAACTTTTAAGATCTTTTACCATTACAGAATGGTTAAAAGATGTATAATCTCCGGAAAGTCCTGAATAAATATTTTCCGGCATAGCGCCATACAGAGAAACAGAACGGATCACATCATGACCCAGCGCGCCTTCCCCGAATTGAGCTTTGCCCTGGCGTAAAATATAATTTTTTGCTTTTTCGATATAGATATTCCGTACCGTGAACATTTCACTGAGATCGAAAGCGCCGATGTTGTTTTTGATTGACTGGCTTTCCAAAAGAGACGTAGTTGAAAACGCCCAGCATGTTCCCGTTTGTTGCTGATTTTTTACAGGAGTTGCAATAATACCTTTAGGAATCAATATTTCCTGCGCTGTTTTTTCAGAATTTTTACGATCAGATTCGATCGTTTCTACTTGTTGTGCGATAGAAACAAATGAAGCACATGCAATAACAAGACTCAATAAAAATTTCTTCATACTATTGTTTAATAATTAATTTGACAGTCGAAAGTTGTTGCACCCACGCCCAGTTCATCTGCCGCAGCATTACTGATACGGATCTGCATTCCTTCGTTCTGGCGGAGATCAGGAATTACATCCAGTACTTTAGCATATATGCTTTTGTTGTTTGCAGGATTGGTGATTTTAACGATGGTTCCGGGATTAGCGTTGTTGTGCAGGCAATAATATTTTCCATCTTCCCAGCCTGAGTTACTTTTAAAAACTCCGGCAATGCCTGATTGATTTTTTCCGGAAGACTGGTAAGAAGATTTGAATGCCCCTCCATTAAAAGAACGCACATTAGATGTAGTTGGAACGGCAGCAACAACAGGTTTTACTTCAGGCTGAACCTTTACAGGTTCCGTTTTAACGGGTTCTGTTTTTACAGGTTCGGTCTTTACTGGTTCAGGTTTAACAGGTTCTGATTTTATGACCGGTTCATTTTTTACAACAGGCTCTGAATGATTAGCGGCTGTTGGGGTACCGGTAACGGGTGCCACTTTAACTGCACGTGTTGCCAGTGATGAAAGTTCTTTTTTCACTTTCAGATAACCTATAATTACATTACTTCCTGCTGTTACATTTTCACCGGAAAGATTGTTCCATTTTTTCAGGGAGATTACACTGATGTTGTTATGCCTGGAACTGATCTGAGACAATGTTTCTTTTGGCTTTGCTTTGTAATATAACGGAACCAGCACTTCATCTTCTCCAATAACTCCATCTGCAGAATAATTCTGTTCCGTAAGCGGGATCTTTAAAATTTGTCCGATGGACAATGGAGTTTCCAGTTGTAATTTATTAAATGGCACAAATACACGCGGACTGATATTATAAATTCTGCCAATGCTGTAATAATTTTCTTTCGGCCCGGTAGTATGTGTGAGATACATCTCTGCTGATGAACCTTCCACGGTCAGAACTTTTGGTTGTGCAAAAGCAATGAATGGTGATATCAGGAGTATGAATAAAATATGCTTCATAGAAAATGATTTATAATCCTGGTGAATATAACGCTCATCAGGACAGGTGCAAAGATGCAGAAATTTGTTGGTTTCAAATATTACTCACTTGTTAAGGATACGCCACTCTTTGGGATAGTAATTATTGATACGATTACCTATCAACTTCACCCAGCCCAATGAAATGGACCGGTACTTTATCAATGCCCAGCCTTTCAGGTTGGTCAGAGGTGTCCATTCAGCTTTTCTTAAATATTGTAAAGCCTCTTCATCTGATACGTCAATAGATGGTATTTCTGCAGAAATTATGGTGCTCAATGCAAGTGCATGAGAAGGAATGATCTCCTGCCTGATAAGATCTCCCGCAAGTATGCCCGCTTTTTTTATATACAATCCTTCCAGCCATTGCAACATCAACAATGTTAACTCCGGCAATGCGATCACCGCATCTTTATGCCGGATGTATTGAAGGGAAATATCTTTTTTTATCCATTTTTCCAAAACTGCTCCATCTTTGAAAATATCCGGTTTTTTAAGCCGCTTATAACTTTCAACTCCCGATTTTTTCTGAAAAACTGCCAGGAAAAAACCTTCCCCTTTTAATTTATCCGGATAAAACCGGTAACCAAAACCTCCATCATTTACTTCAACTATATTCCATTCCTGCGGAGGCATTAACTGAACAGACCGCACATTTTGTGAGCCTGTAAGCCAGGTAACAATACATTCATTTTCGTCACGGGAATAAGAGCAGGTTGAATAAATCAGGATCCCATTTTCTTTTAAGCAGGGCAACACTGCTTTCAGTATCTCCTGCTGCCGGGCCTCACACATTTTTACATTAGGAAGGCTCCATTCTGTAACAGCATCCGGATCTTTTCTGAACAAACCACTGCCACTGCAGGGGGCATCTACTACTATAAGATCGAACAAACCTTCGAGATGTGAAAAATCTGATGGTTTATTATTGGTAACGATTACATTGGCGGCGCCCCATTTTGTAATATTCTCTTCCAAAATACCCGAACGTTGCCTGATGATCTCATTACTTACCAATACACTTTCCGCAGAAATAACAGATTGAATCAGTGTTGATTTTCCTCCGGGAGCCGCACAAACATCCAGTACTTTTAAAGCGACTGAAACATCACAGGTATGCCGTAATGCAAATTCCAAAAACATACTGCTGGCTTCCTGCACATAATACGCACCACCATGAAAAAAAGGATCTGATGTAAACGACGGACGCGAAGGCAGGTAATATCCGTCTGAAGACCACGGAACTTTGTTTGTAAGATCAAATGCAGGGCTGATGATCTTTGCAGGATTCATCCTGACAGAAACTACCTGTTCACCGGATTCATGAACCTGCAGAAAAGAATTTTCATCAAAGCCCGGAACACCATTTAAACTTTCTATTAAAGAAGAAGGAACTGGCAAGGGAAATATTTTAGGCTTTATACATTCTTGATCTCAGTACAAAGATCCTGCAATACTTTTTTGGCATCACCGAATAACATGGAAGTTTTCGGGTGGAAAAATAAACTGTTTTCAATACCGGCATAACCGGGTTTCATACTTCTTTTATTAACGATGATCGTTTTGGCCTCTTCCACTTCCAGGATCGGCATACCATAAATTGGCGACGAAGGATCATTTTTAGCAGCAGGATTCACCACATCATTTGCTCCCAGCACCAATACCACATCAGAGGTTTTAAATTCATCATTGGCCTGTTCCATCTCCAGCAATTTTTCATAAGAAACATCTGCTTCGGCCAGCAATACATTCATATGGCCGGGCATTCTTCCCGCTACGGGATGGATAGCATATTTTACTTCCACACCTTTTTCCAGCAATATTTTTTCCAGTTCATGACAGATATGCTGTGCCTGTGCCACTGCAAGACCATATCCCGGAACGATCATTACTTTATTGGCATAGCTCATTACCATAGCCGCATCGTTTAAATGTATCTCTTTATAATGTCCCTGTTCACCCTCCTGCGCTCCCGACGTACCGGCATTGCCGCGGTCCCGGGGCGCTACGGATGGGACGGAGCGTTCAACACCTCATGGGGCAACGACCCCGCAGAAGGGCTGACGGCCATCTTCATGCCACAGCGCCTCGGCCCGCCGCTCACGTGGAATGGCTACCTCGACTTCTGGACGTCGACCTACCAAACCCTTGCCGACTGACCGTCAGTAGTCATCCGACTCGGATCTTGGGCGGATTCATGTGGTGCAGACCC
>JANNZE010000112.1:0-10504 GCA_031410455.1 Chitinophagaceae bacterium
AAAATCTTTAGTGGATTCACTCACCAGCGGTATATCCGATTCATACCAGAAAACGGTAAAGATCTATAAATGGGTTCAGCAATTTATCAAGTACATTGCTTTTGAAAATGGAGTGGAAGGCTTTCGTCCGCGTAATGCCGCAGACGTTTTTATTAAACGGTATGGCGATTGTAAAGATATGGCGAGCATTCTTACGCAAATGCTGAATCTCGCTGGTCTGAAAGGACATTATACATGGATCGGCACACGTGATATTCCTTATAAATATTCTGAGATTCCTTTGCCTATTGTAGACAACCATATGATTTCGAGTGTAGAATTAAATGGCAAATGGTATTTCCTGGATGCAACCAATCCTTATGCAACGCTGGAACTGCCTCCTTCCTCCATCCAGGGAAAAGAAGCGTTGGTGGCATTAAATGATAAAGAATATAAAATTGTTATGGTGCCTGTTGCAAATGCAGAAGTGAACAGTATGGAAGACAGCACCTTTATCACCTTTGCCCCTTCAGGAATCAAAGGATATGAAAAAGTAAATTATCAGGGATATTTCGGTCAGGATATTTATACTTCTATCAGCTACAGAAGTGAAAAAGAAAAAGAAGATTATGTAAAAACCAGGATGGGGAAAGGTTCCAATAAATTCATTCTTGGAAAATTTGAGATCAACAAATCAGAAACGGATATGCAGCATGCAAATATCTCTGCTGAATTTGAGATTCCGGATTACAGTAAAAAAGTGGGCGATAATTATTACATCAACCTGAATCTGGATAAATTGATGGAAAACCAGACAATTGATCTGGACAAAAGAAAAGTTCCGATAGAACACGAATTCAAATACGTAATCAGGCAGCATCATATTCTCACTATCCCAGATAATTTTAAAGTGAGTTTTGTGCCCGAAGATTTCTTTATGGAAAATGATCTGGTGAGTATCCGCATCAAATATAAAGTGGAGAAAAACCGTGTGATCGCCACGCAGGAAGTGATAAATAAAACATTGTTGGTAGAACCCTCCCAGTTTCCTGCATGGAATATTCCTATGAAGGCCGTGATGCCGCAATACAAACAATCAATAGTACTAGAAAAACAATAAAAATGAAATTTGCATTTTCCCTAAGCCTGCTTTTTGTCAGTTCAGCACTGTTTGCACAGAGTGATTTCATTCAGTGGAAAACAAAACCGGTGTTGCATACGGTAAGCACACAATTCAAAAATACAAGCGCTGTGATGCTTGAAGATTTTCGTTTGCATGAATTCCGTACAAAAGATCAGAAAGATATGTTTGTGTATTGTGAAGAAAGAAGGCTGGTAAAAGTACAGGATGATAAAGGAGTGGAGATGTTCAATAAGATCTATATCTCAACCGGAGGAAAATCTGAAGTGCTGAAAATCATAGCCCGCACTATCCAGCCAGATGGTAAAGTATATGAACTACCTCAGAACAAAATTCTGGATGTGGAAGAGGAGGGACGTAAGTATAAAAAATTCGCTATGGAAGGCGTGGAAAAAGGAAGTGAGATAGAATATTATACCATGATCCGTTATCCGATATTTTCATTCAATACAGAAAGATTTTCTTTATCATCTACGCCGGTGGAGAAAGCCCGTTTTTGCCTGGATGTTCCGGATCACCTCGTGTTCAATATGAAAGGTTATAATGGCTTTACCGTTTCTCCTGATACAGTTATCAATGAACGCCGGTATACGTATGCATCTGCTGATAACATCGATTTTTTTGAAGGAGAAAAATATTCCAATACGGATCCTTTCAAATCCAACATCCAATATAAATTATCGTATAACCTCGCAAAGGAAAAATATGTGCGGTTAAATACATGGAGCGAACTGGCCAAAAATATTTACAACAATTATTATGTACTCAGTTCTAAAGAAACAAAAGCGGTAGATGCTTTTTATAAAAAGATTGATATTCCTTCAGGTGCAACAAGCGATGATAAAATTGCATTGATAGAAGATTATATCAAGACCAATATCAATATCCGCGAAGAAGTGATCAGTGAAGATGACAACGATATGGAGAAGATCATGAAAAGAAAAGCTGCTGGTCATTTTGCAGCCATCCGTTTAATGATGGGCCTCCTGGACAAAGCAGGTGTTCCTGCCACCATTGTATTTCCCAGTAAAAGAGATGAAACACCACTGGATGAAGAACTGGAAAATTATCGGCTGATAGATGATATGGTTTTATATATTTCTGCTACTGATAAATTCCTGGATCCTGTAAACCTGGGCAATCGTTATCCGATGATCAATCCTGACTGGGCCGGTACAAAAGGATTGTTTGTAAAAGAAACTTCTTTGGGAACAATCAAATCGGCCCTGGCATCTTTCGACACCATTCCATTAATGCCTTATGAAAATAATTACAGCAATATGGATGTGCATTTGAGTTTCAACAAATCAATAGATACGCTGATCATTAAAAGCAAGCAAATGTTACTGGGATACAGTGCTGCCAATTATCGTCCGGCTTTCGCTTACCTCGAAAAAGATAAACAGGAAGATTTTGTAAAAGATGTGATCCGCAGTGTGGCCAAAAGCGATTCCATCACTGAAATAAAAGTGGAAAATAAAGAAATGCTTTCCGGGTACAAAAACCTTCCGTTGAATATTTATGGAACTATAAAAACCGTAGAACTTGTGGAAACGGCCGGTAAAAATGTGCTCGTGAAAATTGGTGAAGTGATAGGTACGCAGGCGCAGATGTACCAGGAAAATAAAAGAAAACTACCGATCATGTTGTCTTATCCGCATGCGCTCGATAGGACAATCCGTTTTACCATTCCCGCCGGATATCGTATTAAGAATGCAAACGACCTGGCTATAAAGGTGACAGATAAAAATGCTTCAGGAACGGAAACGATGGGATTCATTTCCACTTATACTTTAAACGGCCAGGAACTTACAGTGAATCTTCATGAATTTTATACATCTATTTATTATAACATCAACATGATCGATGTTTTTAAAAATGTGATAAATGCTGCCGCTGATTTTAATAAAGTGGTATTGGTGCTGGAAAAAATATAAAAATTGTCAACCTTTATGTAAGCCATCTTGTGATGGCTTTTTTTATGCCTTGTCGTCATCCCATTCTGGCGAAAATTCCGGGTTAACCAGTCGTGTGCCATTGCTGATGGAAAAAATGCTTTTCATTTCTGCATCACTTAATTGAAAATCGAACAGTTGGATGTTTTCACGGAGACGTTCTGTGGAAGATGTTTTAGGAATAACGACCACATCCTGTTGTATCATCCATCGAAGCGTAACCTGTGCCGGTGTTCTGGAATGATGTATGGCAATTTCCTGAATAATTTTTTCGGTGGAAACTTTTCCATAAGCCAATGGCCGGTAGGCTGTCATGAACATTTGTTGAGATCTTAAAAATTCCAACATTTTTTCCTGTGACAGGTATGGATGATATTCAACCTGGTTACAAATAACCTGTGCTACTGTAAGCGCAGATTTTAGTTGGGAAATATTAAAATTGCTAACGCCGATATTTTTTACATATCCTTTTTCTTTAACTGCATGCAACTGTTCCAGCGCTTCCAGGTTTGTTTCATTGTTATCAGAAGGCCAGTGCAATAACATCAGGTCCACATAGTCAAGTTGTAGTTTACGCAGGCTTTCAAAAGTGGCTTTTTGGATATTTTCATATTGAGAAGGCCATATCTTGGATGTAATGAATAATTCTGAACGATCGATACGGGAATTCTGTATGGCTTTGCCAACCTCCTTTTCATTCTCGTACGAATTAGCCGTATCAATATGGCGATAGCCGTTTTCCAATGCTGCTTCTATTACGTTGATGCCATCGTTTCCGGTTAATTTATAGGTTCCAATGCCAACTCTTGGAATTTTTACCATAGGAGATTCTAAAATTGGTGTGATCATTTTTCAGCTTTAGATTTTAAAGATAATTTTGTTTTCCTGCTGCTACAAACTGTTTGGAGTTTCAACGTTCCTTCATATATTTCATGTGCCTGCTGATGTTTATTATTGGCTTTCGATTTATCTTACAAAAAAATCATCATGCACAAACTAACTGTCATTGCACTATTAGCTTTATCTGCCTGTAATACAAAAATGGAAAAAGAAACAACATATTCCTGGCCAAAAGATATAAAACAGCCCATTGCGGAAAAGAAACCTTACCAGCGTGTCATGCACGGCGATACCGTGGTGGATAATTATTACTGGATGATCGATTATTTTAAAAAAGGCCCCGACAGTAATAAAGTAGTGGATTACCTGAAAGCAGAGAATACTTACCTCGATACGATGATGAGCGGAACGAAAACTTTCCAGGCAGATCTGTTTAAAGAAATGAAAGCCCGTATTAAAGAAAAAGATGAAAGCGTTCCATATTTCAACAATGGCTACTATTATTATAATCGCTCTGAAGACGGAAAACAATATTATAAGATATGCCGTAAAAAAGGAGATCTGAATGCGCCGGAAGAAATTTTACTGGATGTGGATGCTATGGCAGAAGGTAAATCATATTTTTCTATCAGTGGTTCGTCTGTAAGTGAAGACAATAAATTACTGGCGTATGGTGTGGATGAAGTTTCCAGGAGACAGTTTACAATTCACATTAAAAACTTAGAAACCGGTGAGATATATAAAGATGCCATACCTAAAACAAACGGGTCTGCAGTATGGGCAAATGATAACAAAACTATTTTCTATACATGGAATAATCCTTTGACTTTATTATCTGAAAAGATAAAAAAACATACACTGAATACAGATGCTGCATCTGATGTTACGGTGTATGAAGAAAAAGATCATTCCAATTATATCGGCGTTGCCAAATCAAAAAACAGGCAATATATCTTCATTTATTCTGAAGCCACTTTATCTTCTGAGATCCGTATGATCAATGCTTCAACACCTGATGCAGCATTTCTCCTGTTTCAACCAAGAATGAAAGAAGTGTTATACGATGTAGCAGTGCTGGATGATAAGTTTTTGATCAGGACAAATATGAATGCAAAAAATTTCAGGCTGATGGAATGTCCTTTGAATAATACTTCCAGCAGCAACTGGAAAGAAGTTCTTCCGCACCGCACAGATGTTTTGTTGCAGGGAATGGAAGAATTCAAAGATTTCATTGCGCTCACAGAGCGGAAGGATGGCCTTGTTAAGATAAGAGTAATGAACAGAAATGCACAGGAATATTATATAGATTTTGGTGAGCCAACCTATTCAGCCAACCTGGGTGCCAATGCCGATTACAATGCTAAAACCATTCGTTACAATTACACGTCTCTTACAACACCGCCTTCGGTATATGATTATGATATGGTTACCAAACAACGCAAGCTGATGAAGCAGCAGGAAGTGCTGGGCGGATATAAAAATGCTGATTATGTAACGGAAAGATTATATGCAAACGCGAAAGACGGAACAAAAATCCCTATTTCTATTGTGTATAAAAAAGAGTTTAAGAAAGATGGCTCTCAACCGCTTTTATTATATGGATATGGTTCTTATGGCAACAGTATAGATGCCACATTCAGCAGTGCAAGACTGAGTTTGCTGAACCGTGGTTTTGCTTTTGCCATAGCACATATCAGAGGCGGCCAGGAAATGGGAAGGCAATGGTATGAAGATGGAAAAATGATGAAGAAGAAAAATACATTTACCGATTTTATTGATTGTGGTGAATTTCTGATTCAGCAGAAATATACTTCCAAAGGCCACCTGTATGCGCAGGGTGGAAGCGCCGGGGGATTGCTGATGGGCGCCGTGGTAAACATGGCCAATGAATTATGGAATGGTGTTATTGCACAGGTTCCATTTGTAGACGTGGTGAATACCATGCTGGATGAAAGTATTCCGCTTACCACCAATGAATTTGATGAGTGGGGAAATCCAAAAAATAAAGAAGCATATACTTACATGAAAAGCTATTCGCCTTATGAAAATGTAGAAAAGAAAAGCTATCCTCATATGCTGGTGATAACAGGTTTACACGACAGCCAGGTACAATATTTTGAACCGGCAAAATGGGTGGCCAAACTACGTGATATGAAAACAGATAAAAATCTTTTGCTGTTACATACCAATATGGAATTCGGCCACAGTGGCGCATCGGGCCGGTTTGATTATCTGAAAGATGTAGCCTTGCAATGGGCTTTCCTGCTGGCACTCGAAGGGATTTCGAAATAAAAAAACCAGGTAATTTTAATCAGACGCCTTGCAATTTGTGAGGCGTTTTCGTTTCATAAAATACCGTCATGCGGGTATATACATAAATGGTATGATTTCTATTTTTGAAATACTCAACTGCAACAATTATGAAACAAATTTTATTGGCTTTTGCTTTTATGCTTTTCGCCTACCATTCATTCGCACAAAAAGCAACAGACTGGACTAAATCTTTTCCTTCCAAAGTAAAATGGTATAAGATCACCGATGCCGGCATTCTCGTGGTAGGAACGAATGATGAATTGTATGGCGTAAATCCCTCGGACGGTAAAGAAACATGGAAAATTGACCAGATAGAAAATATACAGGAAGAAAATTATGATCCTATCGAAGGAACACCTTACATCGTTCTGGCTAAAAGAACCTTAATGAAATCGGTGAACAGTATTGTTGATGTAGTAACCGGAAAACTGGTGGTGGATTCAAAATCTTTAGGTATTGTAGTAGTTAACAAAAGACTCCACATGGTTAAAAGTAATGCTGTTTTGTTTTATGGAACCGGAAAAACAGGCAAGCCTCTTTTAATGATGGTAAGCCTGGCCGATGGAACAAAAAAATGGGAGCAGGAAAAATTATTTGAAAAAAAATCTGAACAGATCGTTTCCGAAGCGGGTGAAACTGACGATGCCATCTTTATTGCTACCAACCGCAATATTTATAAACTCAACAAAGCAACCGGTGAAGTTATGTTGGAAATTGATATGAAAAGTGATCTTCCTGTTGCTCCTCCAAAAGCAGAAAAGAAAGGAATAATGAGTGGATTTCAGTTCGGAAAAAATATGGACAAAGATGCCAATGCACAGGCTACCATAACAGCAGCAGATTTCTTTCAGAGAGATGATAAAAACATCATCTATTTCTGGAACCAGGATATTCTTACCGCATTCAATGTTGCAGATGGTAAGGAAGTATGGAAACGCGTGGAACTTCCTTCTCCGGTTACCAATATTTTATTTGACACTCATGGCATGTTAGTGGCCACTTCAGAAAAAACACAGGAAGATATGGCTAAAGAAAATAAAAGCGGAGGTGGTTTGATCGGGAAAATAAAACGTTCCAGTGCTTCAAAGAAAAACCGTGCTTCCTTATTGTGCCTGGATATGCAGACCGGTGCAGAAAAATGGAACAGTGATGTGGATCTGCAGGGCGATGTGATGGCTTATAAGCTGGCCGGTAATAAATTAATTCTTGCAACTGCCAGGGACCAGGGAAATAATTACATTTCTATAGTGGATCTGGACCAGGGAAAATCCATCACCAAAAAACCTTTGCCTATTAAAGGAGACATCAGGGATCTGCAGATCGTACCGCAGGGTTTATATTACAGAACCGCTGAACAGATCAATATTCTTGACCTGGAAACCGGCGACAAAACATGGAAGAAAGGATTCTCTGTTAAAAATTGTACGGGCGCCAATGCTGATGACAAAACCGGATATGTTTATGCCAACAGCATCGTGTATAAAATAAATTTTGAAAAAGGTGACCTGGAAGAATTTATCACAGGCATCAGTTTCGATGGTAAAGAAGATCCCACTTCTTTACAGATCAGGGAAAAAGGAATTTTGCTTACTTCCGATCAGAATGCATCACTTTACGGCTTCAACGGAAAACTGGTTTGGCATTCCTATCATCCTGCACCGGGAAGAACGATGGCCGGTAAAATGTTGAGTGGTTTAGGCGGACTTGCTTCTGCAATGATGGCTGCACAACAGGCTGCACAGGCAGCACAATTGAGTTATGCCAAAGGTTATTATGGTAGTACAAGCCCGGCGCTGGACCGTGATATTAAAAATGCAAATGCCAATGCATCTAATTTTGCCGGTGCTGCAGTAAGTAGTTTTGCATCAATCAGCAGGAGATTCAAAGCTTCGAAAGAAGCCAATAATTATATGGCGATGCTGACCAATTTTGGCAAATCAAATGAAGCCAAAGATGCCGGCGTGGTATTACTGGATAAAATTACCGGTGAACCTATCCGCAAAATAACTTTCGGCGATAAAAAAGATCCGGATTATAAACTCGATGAATTAGGCAGAGTGGTGTATTACCATTCTGATGGAAATGAAATCCAGGGTTTTAATTTTTGATCATCCATAACAACAGTATATAAAATGAAAGCTTCAGCAATGAAGCTTTTTTTTATTTGCAGAGATGGAGATGTTTATTTTTGCAGCAAATATAATTCCATGAAAATTTTTCTGCTGGCTTTGCTTTATTCTTTTTCAACGGTTGTTCATGCCCAGAAGATCGTGAGCGGGCCCATGACCGGAAATGTTGAATTAAGAACTGCAACCATCTGGGCCGAAGTTTCTCCACTGGTAAAAAAAGTTTCCATTCAATATAAAAAAGCTGGGGAATCAAAAATGTTTTCTGAAAAATTCCAGGGCATTTTAGGTAAAGAATTCAATCCGTTGAAAATTGATCTGAAGAACCTGGATATGAATACTACTTATCAATATTCTTTACTGGTTGATGGAAAGCTGGCAGATCCTGCTTTTAAAAATTCTTTCACCACCAAAATTTTATGGCAGCACCGTACGCCGGCTCCCGATTTTTCATTTCTTACAGGAAGCTGCGCTTATTTTAATGAGCCTGTTTTTGATCGTCCCGGAAAACCGTATGGTTGGGATTCCTCTATCTTTTTGTCAATGGCAAAAGAGAGGGCTTCTTTCGCTCTTTGGCTGGGAGATAACTGGTATACGCGTGAAACCGATTATTTATCTTTCTGGGGATTACAATACAGGGCCAGCCGCGACAGAGGCATGAAAGTATTACAACCTTTTTTAGCTGCCATGCCGCAATATGCGATCTGGGATGATCACGACTATGGCCCTAATGATGCAGATAAAAGTTACATCTTCAAACAACAGAGCAGGGAATTGTTTATGAATTATACCTGCAATCCTTCCTACGGCGAAGAAGGTAAAGGAATTTATACTAAGATGTCTTATGCAGATGTGGATATTTTTTTAACGGATGATCGTTATTTCAGGAGCAGCGATAAAATGCTGGATAGTATCAACGGCGTTCCGAATCCTGACAAAACATTTTTTGGAAAAATGCAGCTTACCTGGTTAAAAAATGCTTTGTTGTACAGCAATGCCTCCTTCAAGATCATTGCCTGCGGCAGCCAGGTGATCAACCCTGTTTCCAATTATGAATGTATGCGTAAATACAGTGCCGAATACAATGAGCTGATGCAATTCCTGGATCAGCAGAAAATAAATGGTGTTTTGTTTTTAACGGGCGACCGCCATCATAGCGAGATCATTCGCCAGGAAAGAAATAACAATTATCCTTTGATAGATATTACGGTTTCTCCCTTTACGGCTGGTGTGGGAAAAGCATCAGGTGCAGAAGCCAATAATCCATACCGCGAACCCAATACACTTATAGAACAACAGAATTATGGAAGGGTGACTGTATCCGGGGAAAAAGGAAACAGGTTATTTAAAATTGAGTTCATGAATCTGCAGGGAAACAGGATCAGTGAATGGCAGGTCAGCGAAAATGCATTGAAAGCTCCTAAAAATTAATTCAGCCATTAAGGTTAACGTTTACTTTTGCATTATGACCTCATCTTATTTTAATTATGATAAAAGAAAAGTGATCCAGGCATTGCGGTATCATTTTATAAGCCGCAAAGAGATCAAGATCCTGATGATCCTGGTGAATGTTTTTGCTTTATTAAGTGCCGGCCTGTTCTTCTTCAAAAAAATATCTCCGCTTGCTTTCTTATTGAGTTCTGCGTTATGGTTTATGATGATGATTCTATTCTGGTTCCTGTTGCCGGTGATCATTTATAAAAAAGCAGCAACGTTCAGAGACCGGTTTAAAGTGACGGTGAATGATGAGGTATTCACGCTGGAAAATGAACGTGGCAGCCGTTCATGGAACTGGAATGAATTATCCACGTGGATGGAGACGCCGCATTTTTTTCATTTGTATTTTAATGCAAGATCATTTTTCATTATCCCAAAAGATGCTTTTGAAGGGGATAATGTGTATGAGGCGAGGAAAATTATTAAACGGAATGTGGAAGGTAAGAATTGAGAATTATGAATGTAGAATTATGAATTGACGTAATTCGAAAATGTATTTCAATTGAGAATTAATTATATCTGATAAATCAAATAGTGGATTGAAACGTAAAACACATTAGGACGTGCTTCCTGAATTCTGGATAAATCTGAACGCTGCTGAACAACTTTAGAAAGTGCTTTTCATTCATAATTCAAAATTTATAATTCATAAT
>JANNZE010000113.1:0-3951 GCA_031410455.1 Chitinophagaceae bacterium
TTAGGAATGACCTCTCATCATCCAAGATGGGCGATGGCCTATAAATTCAAGGCACGCCAGGCCACGAGCAAATTACTGGATGTACAATACCAGGTAGGAAGAACTGGAGCTGTTACGCCCGTTGCCAAGATCGAGCCTGTGCAGGTAGGTGGAGTAACCGTAAGCAGTATCTCCATACACAATGAAGAATATATCAGGGAAAAAGACCTGATGCTGGGCGATGCGATCCTGATAGAAAGAAGTGGTGATGTAATACCGCAGATCGTAAAATCATTGCCGGATGTAAGGACAGGGAATGAAAAGAAGATCATTTTTCCTAAATGCTGCCCCCAGTGCAATGATGAATTATTTAAAACAGAGGAAGAAGCTGTTTGGCGTTGCGTGAATATCAATTGTCCGGCACAGGTAGTGGAAAGGATCATTCATTTTGTGAGCAAGGATGCCATGGATATCCGGCATTTTGGGGAAGCCAATGTTCGTAAATTTCACAGCCTTGATGTATTAAAAGATATTCCCGGTATCTATCACCTCGATTTCCAGGAGATCGCAAAGCTCGGGGGAATGGGCAAAAAATCGATCGATAATTTACAATCTGCCATTGAAGAAAGTAAAACAAGACCGCTTCACCGCCTGATCTATGCACTGGGTATCCGTTATGTGGGTGAAACAACTGCCAAAACCCTGGCCCGGTCAGTTACAAATGTTTTTGATCTTCAGAAGATGGATGAAATTCAACTGCAGCAATTGGAAGACGTTGGAGTAAAAGTAGCGGCGAGTATCGTGGAGTTTTTTAAGAATGATGACAATGTACATATACTTAAAAGATTACAGGAAGCCGGTGTGAGTATGGAAGTGGTATCGGATGCACCTGTTGCCGGTGGTTCACTGGAAGGCCGCACTTTTTTATTTACCGGAACTTTGAATCAGCTTAAAAGAGTTGAGGTGGAAGAAATGGTGGAAAAGAACGGCGGGAAAATCATGAGCGTTGTAAGCTCTAAATTGAATTACCTGGTTGTAGGGGATGATGCAGGAAGTAAACTGGAAAAAGCCCGTAAACTTCCTTCAGTGAACATCATTTCCGAGATAGATTTTATTAAAATGCTTTCTTCAGAATAAAAATTCATTCATGATATCGCGACATACTTTTTCTTTTCTTAAAAATTTAGAGAAGAACAATAATAAAACATGGTTTGAAGAAAATCGCCCGGCTTATCAGAAAGCAAAAGAGGAATTTCAGCAAATAGTAATCTCGCTGGCCAAAGGCATCGGTGATTTTGACCCCGATGTTGCTGTTCTGGATCCACTTAAATGCATTTTCCGCCAGAACCGTGATGTGCGTTTTTCAAAAGATAAATCACCTTACAAAGTACATTTCGGCGCTTATTTCAACCGTGGGTCAAAGAAAATAAATTCGCCCGGCTATTACATCCATGTACAGCCGGGAAAAAGTATGATCGCAGCGGGTTGGTATCAGCCGGAGGCCCCCATTGTAAAAAAGATAAGGCAGGAGATCGACTATAACGCTGATGAATGGATGAAGATCCTGGATAATAAAAATCTAAGAAAACATTTTAATGAGGTGCCGGATTTTGGTGACACGCTGGTAAGGCCGCCGAAAGGTTATGATGATGATAACCCGATGCTCAGGTACCTTAAACTCAAGAGTTTTGTAGTATCCAAAGCAGTATCTGACGGGGAAATACAGCATGAACAATATTTAAAACAGGCAGTGACAGCTTTCAAAAGCCTTCATCCTTTTATCACATTTCTGCATCGTGCAGCGGAATAAAAAAATGGCCAGTGATGAAAATCACCGGCCTTGCTTACCTCTGAAACCACAAGAAAAAAAGTTGTGAGGTAATTATAATTAAATAAAAAAAACGCAAAAAATTAGAACGGTTGATTTTTGTTTGCAGGATAATGCAATTCGAGGAGTTCTTTTATAGGATAATGTTGGAGGAGCTTCTTATGAGCAGGGAGTAAAATTAATACTTTTATTGAATTAACATAATTTTTTTCAACTTTTTTGTCCCGACTCTGCCATTTCCCGTTGAGCGTTCTCAAAAAGACGGGCTTTTTTTCTGTTGTACCACCATTGAGGAAAGGATTTTTTCATAACTGTATCTATACCTCTCATCCCGAACAATTTCCAGACGCCGGTAAGTTTTCCACCTAAATTACCCTGGAGTGCCCGTAAACTCATGGCAAATCCGGCTTCAATATATTCCATATGGTGCCAGTAACCGGCTGGCATAAAAAGAGTATCTCCATGTTCCAGCACAACCTCGTAACCTTTGGCCAGTTTTACAGCCGGAAAATTATCATAATCAAAATCCTGGTTATAATTGGCAAAATTAGCGAGGCTCAATACTTCCCAGGGCTTTCTGTATAGCTTGTATTGTTCTTCAAATGGAAATAATAATACTTTCTTTTTGCCGGCAAACTGGGTATGGAGTATATGGCTCATGTCAATATCAAAATGCATGTGGGTGATTGATCCTTGTCCCCCTACAAACAACATGGGAAACTTTTTCACAAAGCCTTTCATATATTCATCCGGCCACGAGAAATCCTGCGTGAGCTGTGGTGCATGCTGAAAAATATTGAACAGGAAAATCCTTAGGTCCAGCGGTCCCGATTTTGCCTTTTGCAGGTAATCGCCAAACTTCATATACGCGTCTGCCGTATTGATCGGAGTATAGGAATCGCTTTTAATATTGTTATAGACGCCCACCTCTTTTTCACCTACTACTTCCGTAAAATAATCCCAGTTCCATTTTTGATACGCAGGCCATTCCCTGGCCAGATCTGTTATTATGACCGGTGTGCAGGTATTGTAATATTTATTTTTGAAGTCAGCAGGGGAAATCGTTTTCAGTTTTTCTACGGGTCGTAATACCATAACCGGAATTTGTATCAAATTTAAATGATTGAGATCAAAAAAAGGGTCCTGTTATTCGTTTGAAAAACTAATAAGCGTTAGTTTTGTAACTGATGAGCAAGATCAGGCCATTAAAGAACGGCACAAAAAAAGAGGTGATCACCAGAAAAGCGGCAGCCTTGTTTCGTAAAAAGGGTTACAGCAGCAGTTCCATGCGGGAACTGGCCGAACAGATAGGTGTGGAAGCGCCCAGTTTATACAACCATATAGGATCAAAAGCAGAATTACTGAACGAGATCTGTTTTACGTTGGCGCAAGACTACCGGGAACATTTGCAACTTGTGCTGGTATCCAATAAGAAAGTGGTCGAAAAACTGGAAGAGATCATTCATTTTCATATACAGTTGATGATCTCAAGTTTTGATGCGGTTTTTGTGGTGAACCACGAATGGAAACAATTAAAAGATCCGTATTTAACCGAGTTCATCGCTCAGCGTAAAAACTATGAGAACCAACTTCTTCAACTGATAGAAGATGGCATTCAGAAAAAAGAATTGAAAAAAATAAATCCGTATGTAGCTGTACTCACCATTTTATCGGCCGTACGCGGACTGGAAATCTGGCAGCGTCATAAAAATAATCTTCCGGCAGCGGAACTGGAATACCAGATGATACAACATTTATTAACAGGAATAATTAAATAATATGGCCGTTCACTTTCATCCGCTACAGGTAAAAAAAATAAGGAAAGAAACCGACGACAGTGTTTCCATCACTTTCGATATTCCGGAAAAATTAAAGGAAGATTTTAAATATAAGGAAGGACAGAATGTTACCGTAAAAACCAGTATCAACGGAAACGATATCCGCCGTTCCTATTCCATCTGCGCTGCTCCGCATGAAAATGAATTACGCATCGCAGTAAAAAAAGTAGAAGGCGGATTGTTCTCTGCATATGCCAATCATGAACTGAAAAAAGGTGATCAGCTGGAGGTATTGCCGCCAACCGGAAAATTCTGTACAAGATTTACAATCAATACATGGATTACAAATAATTGGATTGGAATGGT
>JANNZE010000114.1:0-1696 GCA_031410455.1 Chitinophagaceae bacterium
AAACAAAAACACAATGTGATCATGACGCCGGAAGATCCATTGTACCTGAATCTTTCGCAATCAAAAAATGAAGATTCTGTTACACAGGGCGGATACAATTCTTTAGAAAAAGTTTATGCATTTGATGCAATTCCCAAAGAACTGGATGCAGAAGAGCAAAAATACATACTCGGCTTACAGGGCGAAATGTGGACGGAATATATTTCCAATTCTTACAAGCTGGAATACATGTTATTTCCAAGAATGTCTGCAATTGCTGAAGCTGCATGGACAAACCCATTGAATAAAAATTTCGATAGGTTTAAAAATAATTTACCACAAATTTTCAAACGTTACGAATTATGGAAGGTGAATTACAGTACTGCTTATTTTGATATTCAGTCATCTGTTATCCCGGAAAATGACCAGATCACCTGGAAGCTGGAAACCAAAAATAATAGCAGGATCGTTTACGTAAAACCCGGTGATTCAGGAAAATTGTATGATTATCAGGGTCCAGTTCTGATTGACAGGAGTGGCAAATGGTCCGCTACTGTTTCTGACAGCTTTGGAAAACTAAAATGGATCACCCAGCATTTCCTTCTGAACAAAGCTGCGGGAAAAAAGATCAGGCTTGTAAACTCTCCCAATCAAAAATACGCAGGTGAAGGCGGTTTTACTTTGATAGACGGTGTTCAGAATATCACAGGAATGTTACACAGTTCGCAATTTTTAGGTTTTATAGGTACTGACCTGGAGGCAACGATTGACCTTGGAGAAATGATGCAGGTGGATAGTATCAGGCTTCATTGTTTTGAACAACAACCCAGCTGGATATACGCTCCGTCTTCTGTAGAATTTTCCACAAGTGTGGATAGCCTTACATTTTCCGTGTTGCCGGACATTCAAAAAACAGGCGTTAAACAACTCATCTACACTTCAAAAACAAAATGTTCAGCCCGTTTTATCAGAATTAAAGCAGTTAATAATGGTATCATTTCCAAAGGATTACCTGGCGCGGGAGGCAAAGCATGGCTTTTTTCTGATGAGTTAGAAATCTACTGACAGATCTGTCATTTTAAATGGAAATGTTGTAGTAATTAACGCTGTTAGCATATTGCTAAAGTTGCTGAATAATCGTTATCTTCAAGCCTAATTTTACACATATAAGTAATGACACGAATTCTACTAATCGCAGTCTTCCTTTTTTCTTTTTCTGTCAGCTATTCTCAAAACCTTTCCTATACCTGTCCGAGAGACACAACGGTAGGTTGCGGTGCCACATGCCTGACCTTGAAAGCGAAGGTTCCGGATCTGCGTTCTTTAAGCAGTAATTATACAATCACCAATACCAGTGCAGGTTCTCAGTGCAGGCCATATGTAGATCCGGGAGCACCAGGTAATCCTTCAGGTATTGTTGCGGATGATATTTATTCTGGTATCATTGCCATCCCGTTCAACTTTACATATTACGGAATTGCATACAATCAATTAGTGATAAGCCCCAACGGAGCTGTTTGTTTTGATATCACTAAGGCCGGTGCAGGAGCACATTATATCACTTCGCCGGGAGATCTACCGAATACCTCTTATGATCAGGCGCAGATTATGGGTCCATATCATGACCTTGATATCAGTGTAACACCATCTCCTACCAAGCAGATGAAATATGATGTGGTAGGCACAGCACCCAATCGTAAATGGATCGTTAGTTTTT
>JANNZE010000115.1:0-2297 GCA_031410455.1 Chitinophagaceae bacterium
TTGCACTGGCTTGAAAGGAAACAAAATTCATGGCCAGCACGGTACAGGCACTCAATCCCATTCTGCCGAGCATAAATAATTTCGCTTTGTGTATTATGTCTGCCCAGTACGTTGTTGGAAATGCAGCTGTAAAACTTCCATTACTGGTTCCCCAGTATTCATGATCTTCACCTGCCGCCGGATAAAATTCATGGTAAGTGGATAAATTATTTAGCCGGTCGTTGATCAGTTTTGAACCTTGCACAATGGGCAATGTTCCCAGGCCAAAAGGATTTCCATCAATATATGGCACCGTTCCATCAGCAGTTCCATGAAACAGAACAGACGGCACCGTATTGCTGCCTGTTATCCAATTGGTATCTCCCATAGCACCCCAGCAGGAGATTATTCCTGCAATGGAAGAATTGTGTGTAATGATGATCCCGGAACAATCTTTACAACCTAAATCAGGACTGGTAAATGTACTTGCAGGCCTTTCGGCATCATCCATGTACGCCAGGTTCAATGCTATGAAAGAACCGGCACTGCTGCCCCAGAAAAATATTTTATTGGTATCAATATTATAAATTGCGGCATTGGCTTTAAAATAGCGCACCAGAGAACTGCCATCCTGCGTTCCTCTCCATACGGCTCTTTCCGCACTCGAACTACTGAACAGGTTGAAGTTTAAACGATAGTTCATAGATGCAGTAACAAATCCCCTGCTTACAAAAGAATCGCACAAGGCCTGCATATCAGCATTGTCTTTTGTTCCATTGATAAATCCGCCGGAATGTGCAAAAATGATCAGCGCACGTTTTGTAGCGGTGTCACCTGTTGGCTGAAAAATATCGGTCGTTAAATTCTGACTGGTGGTAGCAGCTTCACCAAAATAAAACGCAGGAATACCAGGTGCTGTTGCATACACAACATTGGATGTTTTAGTAAAAGCAGGAAACAGTTTGAGATCGTATCTGCAGGGCTGTGCAAATGCAAAAAACGGGAATAACGCAGCGGCCATACAGAACCATTTCATATATTATATTTTGCGTAAGCTAATTAAATTATTAAGTCTTTTGATAATAGAATTATGAATTATAAATTAAGCATTAAGAATGTTAAATTGGAAATCCATTTATAGCCGTTTCATTGTTCGTGAGACACGAACCCATGCAGCTGGAAAAATTATGAATTATGAATTATGAATTTTGAATGGGGATATCGTTATTGGTTCGTGAGCAAGAACCAGTGATGTGAGAAAAACAGGACAAGGATGACGCTGATGAAAACGGATCAATAACCGTTTAGTTATGATGACAGGAGTTTTGTAGTATCGTTTTGCTCCGGGCTTTTTGCTGCTATTTTATGCGGGAAATGATAGATAAAGTTTTTAAAATGAAGTATGATTTCCTTCCTGAATCCGGACAAAGTCCGGTAGTATTTTCAGACACAAGTCGTCCTGCAGAAGACTTGCGCCAGTACTGGGGCTTAGTTCAGCACCCATTTGGCAGACACTTTGTTATCGGGTGCCCTGCTGTCTATCCGCCGTGTGTAGTATCAAGATTGAATTCTCCTCAAAAAAACTAAGCAAACTCCAAGGGCTTTACTTGGTTTTTTAAACTGGATGCTAATCTTCGTCTTCTGTTTCGCACTCGCATCCAGTATCGTTATCATTGTCTTCGTGTTCACCTTCCTGGTCTATTTCTTCTTTTTGGAAGTTTCCATTATTGTCAAACAATGCTTTTGTTTCTTTTCCGTTAAAAGTAAACAGTGCGCAATATCCATTGTTGTCTTTATTAAACCATTTATCAGCAATGACATTCGGATATTTTTGTTGAAATGCCCTACTTACAGAAGCTGGAACAACTTTGTCAGAGATAACGGGACATAAATTTTTGTGTTCTGTCTCTTTTTCGCATGATATAATTATCGTTGCAATTGCGAGTATGAATAAAATTTTTTTCATATTAGTGTTGTCTGAAATTATAGTGCTGACTCCGCACTTTTTTGGAGATTTATAAACAAGTTAATAAAAATTTGTCGTCTTTAGGATTGTCAATTACGCCGAACCTTGGCTGAAGATAAGCTTGGATCAATAACCCCTTAGCGAAAATGACAGAACAACGTATTGAAGTGTTTAGTTCCCAATATTACAGCCAACACTTTTAAAAAAAATAAGAACACAGATCACACAGATAAATACGGATCAATAGCCGTTTATGGAAGATGAGGAAACGCAGTATGTTGAAATAAATTAAAATGCCTGGATCAATTGCGTAAAAGTCCTGCATTTGGCAGCCACCTTGTAAACTGTCTTT
>JANNZE010000116.1:0-4374 GCA_031410455.1 Chitinophagaceae bacterium
GCATAGATCATGTTCTTTATGATATCACGGGACCGATTAAAGATGGTCCTGCAGAAAACGGAAATAATAAAATGTATCGCCGGGTATTGCTTTCAAAAACAACAGCCGGTGAAGGCGCATTTTCTAAATTGCTGGGCTGTATTCAGATTGAATTGATTGAAGCAAAAAATCATACGCCTGCCAGAATATTTAAGGACCGTTTCTGGGGCGACTGCGGTTTTATTCATGTATGCTTTGATGTAAGTGATATGGAAAAATTAAAACAAAAAGCCGGGCAAAGTGGTTACCGCTTCACGGTAGACAGCAATGATACTTTTTCGATGGGAGATGCAGCCGGAAGGTTTTGCTATATGGAGGATCCTTCCGGAACACTCATCGAATTGGTAGAAACACACAAAGTGCCGATATATAAAAAATGGGGCCTGTATATTAACCTTAAGAAAAGAAAAAAAAATACGCCCTTACCAAACGGCGTCGTGGCTTTGATGGGACTTAGTAAAATAAAATAGTTATTCTATATCGTTATCAACACCGAAAATAATTGCCCCCGAAGCCTTCTTCTTATAGGTATGAAAAGCCCTGTCCCAAAAGCTGAAAACTGACCCGTAATTTGTATCCGTTTCATTCCTGATGTTGGAATGGTGAACCCGGTGCATCAGTGGTGACGAGAATATTTTCCGGTATGCCATATCAAATCTATCGGACATCTTTATGTTGGAGTGTTGGATAACAACTGCGGCAAAGAATAAAGTCTCATAAACCAATACGGGGATAAAAGAAAATCCCATCAGCAAAAAAAGCAGGCTCTTGAAAAATAAGGACAGCAGCAACTCGATAATATGAAACCTAAATGCCGTAGTGGTATTCATGTTCGTATCCAGGTGATGAAATTTATGAAAGCGCCACAATATAGATTTGGTATGATTGAAGCGATGCCAAAAGTACATGGCGAGATCCATGATTATAATGGTTAGAAATATATCTATTACCGGGGGTATCCGAAATAAATGAAATAAGCCCAGCTGAAATTTTTGTGTGAAATCCAATAATTCAACAATAAGTATGGAAGGAACTAAAAGGATTACAATGTTGAGGATGCCGACGAGCATGTTTTCCAATTCCTTTTTGGCGTTATTATATTTTTTTTCCTGCGGAAAAAAGTGCTCGAATAAGTATTGCAAAATAAAGACATCGGATATAATAATGAACTGCCATCTCTTTTCATTAATATGCAGCACGTTCAATGTAAAATGAATTTTACAGAACATGGTAAGCTTTTTTGTAGTTGTTCCAGTCTTGTTCGGTATCTATATCAGCTAAGGTGATCAATTCAACATACGGAATATTTTCTTTTTTAAGATCACTGGAAGTTTGCTTAAAAACGTTCTCCGTGCTCCATTGTTTATTTTCAAAAATAAATGGCCATAATTTTTTCATGCCTAGTAAATAGTAACCGCCATCGCTTGCGGGGCCGATAACAACTTCTTTTTCGTCAAGTATATTGAATGCCTTTTCAATAATTTCGGTTGATAACTCAAAGCAATCACTCCCGATGATCACTATTTTACTGTATCCTTCTTCAAATAAAACAGAAAAAGCTTCTTTCATTCTACCGCCCAAATCAAGATCATGCTGTAATCTTTTCGTAAACCCTGGCTTGCTCCACAGATCATCTTCCTGAATATGGCCTGCATAGAAAACGAATTTATCAGCAGTGGCGGCTGTCGAAATGTTTTGGGTATGCTTGAGCAATTCAATATAAATGGCCAACGCTTTGTCCTCGCCGAGTGTGGCTGCAATTCGAGTCTTTACTTTTCCTTTCTCAGGCTGCCGGACAAATATGATCAATGCTTTTTTCATTTCTCCCTTAATTTCTGACCTACTGTTTTTTAAAGTGTAGCGTAGTATTGCGATTAAGATTTAAATTCATCTGGGTTTTATTTGATGATCCTTTTGGCACTTTACCAAACCTTAGTTTACATGTATTCAGTATCATTGATTATATCTTCCGATTGATTGTCACTGTATTTTTTGCCCATCCCAAGTTCGGCATATTCCCATAGATTTTCAGGCACTTCAATTACCCGTACCTGCATTGCCATAACAAAGAAGCATATGCCTGTCTCATATCTTTAAATGGATCAGCATCTCCATCAAAATAATTTTAATGCTGTAATATATTAGGAGTATTGTTTTCATCGTTTGAACCAGGTGTTTAATTTTTCGGCAACAATACCTGTAAAATCTGCCATACATCTTGATATACCCTCTTTATTCACTAACCGCTGATTTTATTACTACTGCTCCAATGCCACGGCACCACCGCAACTGCTGCCTGCACCTGCAGTGCAACCATAACAATGCTGATTTATGACAATAGAACGGCTGTTGAGTTCCTGCAAATCAAATGCTGCGATGTGCTTTGACTTTGTATCTGTTTTTAATTCCAGCATCTGGTTAAAATCACAATCGTACATCCAGCCATCCCAGCCGACAGATATAGTATTGCGGCACATTACATTTGCCGCCGCTGCCGGGTTGAATGCAGCAATCAGTTTTTCCATATACTTTTCATAATTGCCTGATTGCAACAGGTAGTCAAGGTAACGGCTTATAGGAAGATTGGTGATTGCAAAAAGATTATTAAAAACAATATTGAAATCTTTTTTCAGTGATTGCTTGAATTCCAGTTCAAGGCCTGTTTGGGCAGGAGGTAAAAAAGCACCAGCAGGATTGTATACTAAATTTAAAAGTAAACCAGAATCCTCCACACCATAACCTACTTTGTTCAATGCCTTTAAAGCTGTAATGGAATCTTCGAATACACCGTCGCCACGCTGCCGGTCCGTTCTTTCTTTGCTGTAAAAGGGTAATGAGGAAACCACTTCAACTCCATGCAGTTTAAAAAATTCAGGGAGGTCATAATACTTTTTATTTGCCCTGATGATCGTTAGGTTGCAGCGTACTATGATATGAATGCTTTCATTTGCTGCTTTGAGCTGTTCCACGAACCATCGAAAGTCAGGATTCATTTCCGGGGCTCCGCCTGTAAGGTCAACAGTTTTTAACGAAGGATTATTTTTTACAACGTCTATGCATTGCTGCATCGTATCCGGGGTCATGATCTCTTTCCGGTCGGGCCCGGCATCCACATGACAATGCCTGCAAACCTGGTTGCACATTTTACCAACGTTGATCTGCAATATTTCCACCTGCGTGGCTTTAAGCGGATAAAGGCCAGACTCCTCCAGCTTTTGCTGGAAAGGTATGATGCGATAAAGGTCTTCGCTGTGTGTTCCCTGCTCCAATACCAGCAATTGCTCCTCTACATTAGACAGTTTATTATGTTCTGCTTTTAATGATTTCATTATGCCGTTTTACATAGCGATTTCTTTTACCTTATTCATCATTTGTACACCGTGTACCAATACTGCTCCACCTTTAATAGCTGCTGCAATGTGCACGGCTTCCATCATCTGCGCTTCGCTATATCCTTTTTCGTATGCATCACTGCTGTAGGCATCAATGCAGTATGGGCATTGTACAGCATGCGCCACAGCAAGTGCAATAAGTGATTTTTCTTTTGCAGTGAGTGCACCGTCGGCAAATGCCGCACCATACCAGCCGAAAAATTTATCAGCTAACTCTTTTTGATATTCTCCGATATTGCCGAATTTAGCCAAGTCTTCCGCGTTGTAATAATGATTAGCCATAAATTAATTTTTATAATTATTTAAATAGAGGTTCCAGTCATATTTTTTAAAAGATATGGAAGGTTGTTTTTCCTCAGATACTATTTTATATTTTTTTACGAGTTGAAGCATGTTCTTTTTTCCTTTAAAATCCCGCCGGAACCAACCCATGATGGCAGGGAGTTTCAGGGAATTGTTTGCGGGTTCATATTCGGCTTCTCCTGCAAGATAAGCCCCGGTTGCGATATCAAGCTGTGTCTCTAAATTTGAAGGATTATAGAAGGCAATGGGCGGACAACTTTTGGCGCCACAATTCAACGCAAAGTGTATGCGGTAATCAGGATGTTCGACCCGAAGTGATTTCATGATTCGGGAAGGGAATATTTTGTTGAGATAGCCTAGGCTCCATTTGATCTTTGAACGTCGCAGGATATCATGTTCAATTTCATCGAGGCTGAACATCTTTCCAGCGATGGCTATTTGTTTCATTTTAAAAAACGTATTCCTGTTTTTATATTTATCGGGATTATTTTTCAGCAATAATTGTGTGAAGCCGTTATAAATGTTGATCCAAAAAGCTTTCTTATCGTCATCAGTCTTCAGGTCATTTTGCAACGCATCAAAATTTATGTTGGCCAATTTCGATTGCATTGCTGCGGTTTCATTACCGGTTTTAGAAGCG
>JANNZE010000117.1:0-10932 GCA_031410455.1 Chitinophagaceae bacterium
AAATTTGAAGGATTATAGAAGGCAATGGGCGGACAACTTTTGGCGCCACAATTCAACGCAAAGTGTATGCGGTAATCAGGATGTTCGACCCGAAGTGATTTCATGATTCGGGAAGGGAAGATTTTGTGGAGATAGCCCAGGCTCCATTTGATCTTGGAGCGGCGGAGGATATCGTGTTCAATATCATCGAGGCTGAACATTTTTCCCGCGATGGGTATTTGTTTCATTTTAAAAAACGTGTTCCTGTTTTTATATTTACCCGGATCTTTTTTCAGCAATAGTTGTGTGAAGCCATTGTAAATGTTGATCCAGAAAGCTTTCTTATCGTCATCAGTCTTCAGGTCATTTTGCAATGCATCAAAATTTATGTTGGCCAATTTCGATTCCATTGCTGAGGTTTCATTACCGGTTTTGGAAGCGTAAATAAATTCAGCAGACAATTGAGCTGCCGTATTATTTACAGGAGTTTTGATGACAGGCATATTCTTTTGAGGGGGAGGGGTATCCTTTGCAATACCTGCATTTTGAAGGGAAGGCTTTTGTTCAAGCCATCCGGCTATTTTTTCTTCGGTAATGGCAGATGCTTCGGTAATGGCAATAATTTGGTTACTGCTGTTTACAACCACAGTGTATGGATAGGATGGTGGTTGAAATAAATTATTCACGCTATTCCTTACATCTACAATAACCGGAAATTTTAAATTTTTATACGCAGAAATAAATTTTTTTAGCTGTGCTTCTTTTTCTGTGGATACAAGGATTACAGCTATCTGCGATGGATATTTTTTCTGTAGATTTTCAAGAACGGGAAGAGCTTTTAAACAAGGCAAACACCAGGTGCCAAAAAAATCTAATATCGTAATGTCTTTTTTTAAGCCGGCAAATGAACCGCTGTTTGCAGAGCTATTCAATATGCTCACAGCGTTGAAATTAATAATAAAATCTCCTTTTTTATACGCTATTTGCCCCCAACACACTCCACAGCCAAAGAAATATAGAGCTGAAAGAAATAATTTCATTCTGAAGTTTTGAAGGATAATAATTGCATGTAAAATACGTAAAAGGAAATCAGAGGGTTTTCGGGCATGATGTATATTGCAAAATGGAAAATTTGTTGCAGAAAATGGAGGAGACCACGGCCTTCCTGAAAGCCAGGGGATTTTACGGTGCCGAAACAGCCGTAGTTCTTGGAACCGGGTTGGGATCGCTCATCGATCACATAACCATTGAGCATAGTATAGCGTATCAAAATATACCTCATTTCCCGGTGGCAACAGTTGAGTTTCACAAAGGTCAGCTGATACTCGGAACAATTGCCCGTAAAAAATTAATTGTTATGCAAGGCCGGTTTCATTATTATGAAGGCTATAGTATGCAGCAAATCACATTTCCGGTAAGGGTTTTAAAAAATCTTGGTGTTAAAAATCTGCTGCTGAGCAATGCAGCCGGCGGAATGAACCCATTATATAAAAAAGGGGATTTAGTTTTGATTGATGACCATATTAATTTGTTGCCGGAGAACCCCCTTCGTGGACTAAACGATCCTGCGTTTGGAAACCGTTTTGTTGATATGAGCCGGCCCTACAGCATTTACCTTAATAGTTCACTTATTGCCGCTTCAAAAACATTAGATATTAATTTGAAAGCAGGAGTATATGTTTCCGTGCCGGGCCCCAATCTTGAAACCCGTGCTGAGTATCGAAACCTTCGGTCAATGGGAGCTGATATGGTTGGTATGAGCACTGTTCCGGAAGTGATTGTTGCAGGTCATATTGGTTTACAATGTGCAGCTATAAGCATTATTACAGATGAATGCGATCCTGATCATTTGCAACCGGTAGACATTAGTGAGATCATTGCTGTTGCCGGCAAAACAGATGTTATATTAAGTGAGCTTTTTAAAAGAACTATTACGGGACTTTCTTAAAAAAGTTATACGTATGAGAATTTTGTTATTATCTCAGGAAATGTAAAATACGTTGTCTTCGAAAAATATCATCCAATGCAAAAAGAAGTAACAAAATTTGTAAAACTGATGTCGCCGATTTGGTGGCCTCGCCAGGAATCGAACCTGGATCTGGAGCTTCGGAAACTCTTATACTATCCATTGTACTACGAGGCCTTTTGTTATTTTGAATTATAAATTTTGAATTATAAATTTTTGATCTGTTAAAATCTTTTACATTAATAATCCAAATTCGATTTATAGTTGTACAAGAAAATATCCGGTCACAATTATTTACCAAAATCCTGGATATTGGTTCCAAATATTTTAACGGCAATGGCCAGCAAAATAACTCCAAAGAACTTCCTTAACACCAGCAAACCTGCAGGACCCAATGCTTTTTCAATCCACTTGAGGCTGTGAAGGACCGCAAAAATAACAATACAGTTGATTAAAATGCCAATCAAAATATTTACATCGTCAAAATTGGCTTTCAGGGAGATAATCGTGGTGAGGGTTCCTGATCCTGCAATGAGCGGAAACGCTATAGGAACTACACTCCCGTGCCTGGCATTGGAATCACTTTTAAAAAATTCAACACCTAACACCATTTCCAGTGCAAGGATAAAGATCACAATACTTCCTGCCACAGCAAACGATTTTACATCAAGCCCCATGAAATGCAGAAAATCCTGTCCCACAAATAAAAAACCAACCATTAAAATTGCCGAAGCCAGTGTGGCCTGTGTAGTTTTGATCTCACCACCCATTTTTGTTTTAAGGGAAATAAGTACAGGTGCTGATCCTAACATATCTATAACCGCAAATAAAGTAAAGGTGATCGTAAGAATCTGGCGTAATGAAATGGTTCCAAAATCTCCCATGTTACAAATATACGTTTCAGCATATTATGGGCTGATTTGAAACCTGTATTCATAAAAAACGCCCTGCCGGCAGACAGAGCGCTCGTATAAATATTTCCTATTACAGGCTGAATGCCAATCCGCCATGCACACTGAATCTCCTGGTGTTGAAGCCAGGCTGATCTGTATATTCAGCATCGGTGATATTCTGTATATCTGCAAACAAACGGATCTGCTTTTTCAGTTGATAAGAACCATAAGCATTGAGAACGGTATAACCTTTTACTTTTAAAGCATCCGACAAATATTGCGGTTCATAAAATGCAGAAACGCTTCTTGCACCCAAACTCACCAACAATTTCTCTGTTGCCTGGTAAGCAACACGTACATTAAAAATATGTTTCGGTCTCCTGTACAAATTATAAAAAGAAGAATCTTTACCGGCAGCATTTACTGTTTCCAGATGCCCATACGTATACGTGTAATTGAAAGATGTAACCAGAGATTTCAGGGGCTTTACCGTAAGCTCAAATTCAGCACCATGATCCTTTTGTTTATCATAGTTGATGTAATAACTTACATATGTTGTATAGTCTGTATAAAAAGCAAATACGTCTTTGATATCTCTTTTGAAAACGACCAGTCTTGCATTATATTTTTCTGACTGATATTGAATACCTGCTTCATAATTCACAGAACTTTCCGGCTTAAGATTCCGGTTGCCGTATTCGCTGAACAACTGGTATAATGAAGGTACGCGGTATGCAGAGGATACATTGGCAAATATCTTATATCTCCCCATAATATATGCAGGATTAAAAGAGTACGTGTATATATTGCCGTACACAGAATGATGATTGTATCTTCCTCCAACTCCTAATGAAAAATGTTTTTGATCGTTATACAAAAGCGAACCATACACACTATACTGATCTGTTGATGCCGTATCTCGGTCTAAAGGCAAACTGGAAAATATTCCAAGGTCTTTTATCACATAATCATACGTCTGGGAAGTATTGTTCTGCCTGTAATCTATACCTGCAACAAAATTTAACCTGGAATGAATTTTAAAATTCCCGAATAATTCGGCATAATGGGAACGCCCGTAATATTTTCCATCCTGATAAATAAAACTAAAAGGATCGGACGATGCATAAGGCACGCCGGCTACATCCAGTGAATCATCTTTATAAGAGCGGTCATATTGATTGTAATTATACATCAGCATGAGGTAAGATTTTTTCAGATTATATCTGGACTGAAAACCAGCGATGAAGTTTTTGGTGTTGTACTTATAATCTTTATCATCGCGGTAAGCGCCTGCGTCAATATCAGCTTTATTGTAATTGTATTTACCGAACGCCCTTAATTCCAGGTTTTTGATCTTAGTATATCCGATTCCGAACTGCAACACCTGCTGATTAAACTCGTCTTTTTCAAAGCCGGCAATACCAGTAGTATCTTCTGCAGATGAAAATCCGTTTGATTTCAATAACGAATAGGCTGCAGAATACTGCCATCCATTTTTTACACCTCTTACGCCAATACCTGCACGTACCGTTCCAAAACTTCCTGCAGATAATTGTCCGTCAGCATGAACGCCTTTTTCAGTTTTCCTTGAAATAAAATTGATTACGCCTACCACTGCATCGCTTCCGTACAGCGTACTCTGGGCACCTTTCAGTATTTCAATTCTTTCAACCTGATCGGTTGCAAAAGTGTTCAAATCAAATTCACTGGTCACACCCGATGCATCATTCAGCGGAACACCGTCCAGCAGAACGAGTGTATTGGCAGAAGATCCGCCGCGAACGTACACCGTTTGGTTAGTTCCGTAATTATTATTGGCACCACCAATGATTATTCCTACCTGTTCATTTAAAAGTTCACCGATCGATCTACCTCGATTCTGTTCCAGAACAGCCCGTGTAATTACGGTAATTACTTTACCGGTTTCATTTTGTTTTTGTTCGATTTTGTTGGCCGTTACAACAACTGTTTCCAGGTTTTTTGTTGAGTCGGTTTGTGCGTTGGCAATACTGCTGATGATGACAGCAGCCGCAAGGAAAATTCTTTTCATCTGAAAATAATTTTTACAAGTGACTGCTTTCAGGAAATGATGGGGAAGATAAATGCAATTTGCTTTTATGATCCACGCTTTTCACCCGAAAGCTTTGAATATGGTTGATGAAAAAGGCAGGTCTTCTGGCTTGGTTACTGTTGATGCCTTCCCGTTTTTTGAACAGTGGCATAAAGATCAACAGACATTAACAACCTTACAGCTACGGGGATAGCGCCGGATTTACACCGGACTTCCCTTTTAATCTTTCACCGTTTCCGGTTTCAGAACCTAAATCGCTGCAAAAGTATTGGTATTGAAATCAAATCACCAAATTGATTTTAAAATTCCATGCAGCCATCAGAAGCTATTGATAACCGCTTGTACTAAGTATCCTACATTTGCACCCGTAAACTTTACTTTTGTAAAATGAAAAAATGCAGGTTGCTTATTGCCCTCATCGCCTTCCTTTGCCTTTCTGCCAATATTCATGCTCAGCAGGCATGGAACCTCAAAACGATCGTGGATTATGCCATGGCCAATAATATAAATGTTAAGCTGAGTGAAGTACAAAGCAGGATTACCGCGGCTAATTACAGGCAAAACAGGTTGTCGCAGATTCCGAATCTGAACCTGGCAGGTTCGTCGAGCCTCAATTCTGGAAGTAACCAGGATCCGGCCACTTTTACAAGGATCACACAATCCTATGTAGGTATCAATCTGCAATTACAAAGCAGTGCAGAAATATTCAATTTTTTCAGTAAACAAAATGCCATCCTGGCCGGCAAATGGGAACTGGCTGCGGCAAGGGCCAACGTTGATAAATTAAAAAATGATATCGCTTTAACGGCGGCAAATGGTTATTTACAGGTATTGCTTACCAAGGAACAGATGAAGGTCATGAATGTGCAGATCGCACAAACAGGCAACCAGCTCACCGTTGTAAGAAAACAGGTTGCTGCAGGATCTTTACCGGAATTAAATGCAGTGCAACTGGAAGCACAACTGGCTAACGACAGCATCAACTATATTTCTGCCAAAGGAAATTATGAGCAGTCAATATTGCAATTGAAATCCTTCATGAATTTAGATGCTGCTGCTCCTTTTGAAGTGGAAACACCGCCCGTAGAAATGATACCTGTTGAACCCATCGGAGATCTTCAGCCGGATGTAGTGTATCAGCTGGCCAAAACAAATCAGCCTTTGCAGAGAGTAAATGATTTTCGTTTGCGTGCGGCTCAAAAAAATGTATTATCTGCCAAGGCATCCATGCTGCCTACCTTATCTGCATTCGGAAACCTGGCGACCATTTATAACGACCAGATCTTTCAGATCAATTCCAAAACGCCATCCACTGTGCCGATTGGTTCAGTGAATGTGAGCGGAACAGATTATATTGTATACCAGCCTTCTTATAATTTCTCTTACAGCAAATCACCCATATCCAGTCAATTCTCTGATAACTTCCGCCAGTCGATCGGTTTAACACTCAACATTCCATTGCTGAACGGAGGATCATTAAAATCGAATTACATAAGAAGCCGCCTGAATGTGGAAAGTGCACAATTACAACTGACAGGCGATGATCAGAAATTAAAACAGGACATCTACCAGGCATACAATGCAGCACTCGTTGCGCTGGAAAAATTTAATGCCAGTAAAAAAAGTGTTGATGCCAATGAATTAAGTTACAATTACGCCGGAAAAAGATATAACGTAGGAATGCTGAGTAATTATGACCTGATCAACACACAAAATAATTTATTGACTGCACGTTTACAATACACGATCAACCAGTTTGACTATGTGTTTAAAATGAAAGTGCTGGAATTTTATAAAGGACTTGGTTTAAAATTGTAAAGCGAAATATACAAATGAAAAAAAGTACTTGGATAATAATGGGTGTATCAGTTCTGTTGATATTGCTTATCATTTTATCAAAAACCGGTGCATTCGGAAAAGCAGAGGGAATTAAAGTGACTACCGAGCAGGTTACCAGAAGAACCGTGGTTGAAATTGTAAATGCAAGCGGAAAAGTATACCCTGAGATAGAAGTAAAAGTAAGCCCCGATATCAGTGGTGAGATCACGGAACTGAATGTAGCGGAAGGCGATACGGTAAAACGCGGACAATTACTGGCTCGTATTTATGCAGACATTTACAGCCTGCAACGCGACCAGGCTGCAAGTGGTGTGCAGGGAAGTATTGCACAGGTAGCCTCCTCAGAAGCCCAGGTGGCCAATCTGAAAGCAGCACTGGAAGCAACAAAAGCAAATCTTGAGCAGGCGCGTAAACAGTATGAAATGCAACGCCAGCTTTTCAATGACAAAGTGATCAGCCGTAATGAATTCAATATTGCGGAAGCGGCCTACAAGAGTGCACAGGCCAATTACAATGCAGCATCAGAAAATATTAAAAGTACGCAGGCCAGTGTGCAGAGTGCAAGAGCCAGTGTTCAGAACGCACAATCCAATTTAGCAAAGGCCAATAAGGATCTGGGCAGAACGGCAGTTGTAGCGCCCATGGATGGTGTGATCAGCCTGATGAATGTAAAGATGGGTGAACGTGTAGTAGGAAGTAATATGATGGCAGGAACAGAAATGATGCGCATAGCAGATATGTCGAAAATAGAAGTTCGGGTAGATGTAGGTGAGAACGATGTACCAAAAGTGAAGATCGGCGATAATGCCCTGATAACGATTGATGCCTATAACGAAAGAAAATTTAAAGGTATCGTAACGCAGATCGCCAGTTCAAATACAAATGCCGCTTCTTCAGCAGCTGCATCTTCAACAGACGTTACACAATATAAAGTGTACATCCGTTTACTTCCGGAAAGTTATATGGACCTGATCGGCAAAGGCTCTTTTCCATTCAGACCGGGGATGAACGCCAGCGCAGATATTCAAACTGAAACACATAAAGATGTAATGACCATTCCGATCAATGCAGTTACTACAAGAGATATCAGTGACAGTACAGAAAACACAAATTCTGCACCTGCAAATGATAACAAAACAAAAAATTACGACAGCCTTCAAGTAGTGGTGTTTGTGTTGGGAAAAGACAATAAAGTGCGTAAACAGGTTGTAAAAACCTCTATTCAGGATATCAATTATATTGAGATCACAGAAGGATTAAAAGAAGGCGATGAAGTGGTGACAGGGCCCTATGATGTGGTGAGCAAAACACTTAAAGTTGGAAAAGCAGTAAAGAAAGTAGATAAGAAAGAACTTTTTGAAAAGAAATAAATTGAGTTAACAATATTTTTGAAAGGCTGCAGGGTAACTTGCAGCCTTTATTATTCTACATGCGAATTACATTTACCATCCTGTTTTGTTTATTATCTGCTTTTGTTTTGGCTCAGCAGGCTGAACTGAAAATAATTACCAACACTTCATCTACGGTTATGCTATATAAGGCAAAAGACAGCATTGCCGGAATAGCAGAGAATGAAATTGTTTTTACAGTGGAAAAAGGATTTTATCGCCTGAAGTTAAGTGCCGCAGGTTACCGGGAAATAAATACCGCACGTTTCGCAATTAACAGGGATACTATTATTTTCATTTCCCTGATTCCTAAAAAAGAAAGCCTGGAAAACGTGGTGGTGGTTTCCAGGAAACCATTGATCACACAGGATGATGATAAAACGGTTGTGGATGCAGAACCGCTTTCACAGAGCAGTACCAATGCATTTGAAGTATTGGAAAAAACCCCGGGAGCAATTGTTGACCAGGATGGAAATGTATATTTAAACAGTGCTACAGCTGCAACGATCCAGATTAACGGTAAAGAAGTAAAATTAAGTGCGGCAGATATTGCATCGCTCTTAAAAAGTTTACCTGCCAACAGCGTTCAGAAGATCGAAGTATTGAGAACTCCTTCTGCAAAATATGATGCAGGCAGCAGCGGTGGTATCGTAAATATTGTTTTAAAAAAAGGAATCAAATTAGGAACGAGTGGTTCCGTGAATGCCGGATATTTCCAGGGAAAATACCATACAGCCACAACAGGATTCAATCTTAATAAAAGCAATGGCAATATCCAGTCTTATTTTTCTTACCAGTATACCAATAAGAAAAATTTTGAACAACTCAACAGTGATCGATTTATTAAAAGAGACACATCTGTTATCAGTCAGCAGTCTTATACAACGTACCCTTCATTCAACCATTATCTGAGTGCAGGTTTCAACAATGAAATAAACAGGAAATTTTCTTTCGGGTATGATCTGCGTGTATCTGTGAATCAGAATAAAAGTTTTGCAGAGAATGATGTATTGTTATCAAAACAGCAGGTAGCGATCGTAAACTCAGGAAGCTTTTCAGATATTCATAATAAAGGAAACAGTATTTACATCAGCAATACTCTTTCTGCAAAATATAAGCTCGATACTACAGGTAGTGAATGGACCGGAAGCATCGATTACAATTTTAATAACAATGCCAATGAACAGCGTTATGATATTAACTTTTCAGATAATTCACGTGTACGTATTGCCGGAAACGGAGATATTTCCAGCAGAAAAAATATCCTGAACCTGCAATCAGACCTGGTATATAAACTTTCACGTGGCTATACTTTTGAAACCGGGTTGAAATTCATCAATTCTTTTTCCTCAAACAGTGCTGATTATATTTTACAAAAAGGAAATGATCTTCCGGTGAGAGATAGTTTCCAAACCAATAAATTCACATATACAGAAGGAATCTATGCTGCATATGTTCAATTATCCAAAACATTTGCAGGCCTTACGGTGAAACCCGGCGTAAGAATAGAACGTACCAATATAAATGGACACCAGATCTTCCCGGCCGAATCCCGCTTATCCATAAAACGTACAGATGCTTTTCCTTATCTGTACCTGAGAAGGGAGATCATAAAATTGTTTGGCTTCAAGCTCACCGGTAACCTGATTTTCCGCAGGAGTATATCCAGGCCATTTTATGAAGCACTGAATCCTTATCCGAAATTTATTGACCAGTATTTATTTGACGTTGGAAATCCTGACCTGAAACCGCAGTTCACCACGAATTATGAATTCAATATTATGGCCGACCAGTTCCCGGTTTTTTCAATCGGATTAAACGATACTAAAAATATTTTTACCAATGTTACTTACCAGGATGAGATCACAAAGATCGCTTACCGTACATATGACAATCTCGGCAAAAACAAGGAATTGTATTTACGATTCGTAGGCGGAATTCCTCCCGGTAAAAAATATTTCTTTTACGCAGGTGCACAACACAATTATAATCACTTTAAAGGGTTGTACCAGAATGTACCTTTTGATTATTCGCGGGGAAGCTGGACGTTTTTTATGTATCATAATCTAAAAGCTACTCCCACTTTCAATATTACGATGAATGGTTTTATGCGCTTACGCGGATTTCAGAATTTTTATGAACTGAAACCTTTCGGTGCATTGCATATGAGTTTCAATAAAAGCATTATTCAGAAAAAAGCAAATATCATTCTTTCAGTAAATGATATATTCAAAACAAACATTGTGGATTTTTGCATCGGCCAGGCAGGTATTTCCGCAAATGGAACACGATTCAATGATACAAGGAGAATCGGGCTCACTTTCCGGTATAATTTCGGAATAAAGCCAAGAGAGGAAAAGAAAAATAATTTTGATGCGCCTTCGGAGTAATGATTATTTAAAGATCATTTCTGCTTTCTCCACGCTTTGCGGTTTTCCTACATCCACAAAATCATCGCCTGTATGATCATATCCCAGGATCATATTTCCATCGGCAAGATCAAGATAAGTTTCTGTGAGTGAAAATTTGCCCTTCTGCCTGATGAATGCAAATACTTCCGGCTGAAAGATGGTCACGCAACTGTAAGCCATTTCACGCAACGGCTGCATATTGATAGCAATTTTTTCTTCTTTTGTTATATTGTTTCTCCATCCGCATAAACGATCATTCGCATCAAACAATAAATTTCTGCTTGTTGTACGATTGGTAACTGCCAGTGAAATCAGTGCATCTGAACGCTGGTGAAAATCTTCAAACTGAAATATATCAAGGTTGGTAAGTATATCTGCATTGATC
>JANNZE010000118.1:0-5469 GCA_031410455.1 Chitinophagaceae bacterium
CTGGAAAATAACTGGACGGTCAGTAAGATGTTTTCATTAATGGCCAATGTATCTGTAAGCCAGAATAAGGTGAAAAATTTTGAAGAGTATATTGTTGATTATGATAACGGTGGACAAATAAAAAACACCTTACTGACCGTCCAGTTATTTTCCAGTTCAATTCCAGTACGATAGCTTGATCTAACATTGGAACGTGTGTAGGCGCCTACATCATTTATCTTTCCTGTTAACACCAGTTGATCTCTATAGTTCATGTAAAAAATATTTAGCTGCCATTTCATTTTTTTCTGCTGATAAGAAAATCCCGCTTCATAGTCGTCCAGTTTTTCTGCTTTTGGCTGCGTATTGATTCCAGCTTCAAAATCATCACGGTTAGGCTCTTTCGCTGCCCGTGCATATGATGTAAAAAACTGGATCTTATTATGGGTATACGTTATACCAGCTTTAGGATTAAAAAATGTATAATCATTCTTTACATTTAATGATGGATTGTACCGGAAACCATAAATGTTATAATTCACAGAACGCAACTGCATGTCTGCAAATGTTTCCCATTTTTTGCTGAGCGACTGGCTCCATTTTACATACCCGGAAACGTCCGTTTTTTTTGCATGCAGATCATACCAGCGAAGATCTGCCGGAATGGAAACAGGATCCAAGGTATATTTTACTTTGCCATAATGTTTTCCTTCATATACATTCCATCCGCCACCTATATTGATATCCGTTTTGGAATGATGATAACTGGCCGAATAAATATTGCCGTAAAAATTATTATTCAGCCATAACTGGCGCACAATGTCAGAGTTGGTTTTAATGGTATTGTTGTCAATGTAATCCGGTAAACCATAATCAGCAAAAGCCTCATCCGCTTTATACTGTTCGTAATAACCTTTTCCCTTTGTAAAAAAGCCTGTGATATTTGCTTTCCATTTATTGTTCAGTTTTTGATTGATGAACAACTGGTAATGTGTCTGGGTATAATTATCTGTTTCGTTATCATACGGCGCATCTGATTTTTCCATTCCCGCAGGATTGAATCTTCTGTTAGATTTTAAAGTTTGTTCGTCTATACCATACCACGCCTGGTAAGTTTTTTCTCTTCCTGTGAAAACATTTATTCTTACAGATGATCTGTCTTTTACATAAGCCATACTTCCAAAAAGCGATTGTAAACGTGATGAAGCCCTGTCGATAAATCCATTGCTGCTGATGTTGCTGATTCTTCCGTCAAAGAGGAAATTTTTATTAAAAATTCCACTGTGGTAGATCAGCGTGTTTTTAATGGAGTTAAAAGATCCAACGCTGTTATTGATGCTGATACTTTTATGGGCTTCAATTTCATTTGTGCTGATATTAACTGAACCACCAAAGGCACCGGCTCCATTGGTGGAAGTTCCAACGCCTCTCTGTACCTGTATACTGTTGGCCGAAGATGCAAAATCAGGAAGGTTTACTAAAAAAGTTCCCTGGCTTTCTGCATCGTTGTAAGGGATGTTATTAAGTGTGATATTGATCCTTGAAGCATCTGAACCGCGGATACGTATACCCGTATATCCTATACCATTTCCGGCATCTGCATTCACTACAATTGAAGGTGCCTGGCTGATAATAAAAGGAAGATCCTGGCCGGTGTTTAATCTGCTGATCGTCTCTTTTGTAAAATTTGTTTTGGCTACCGGGGTTTTGTAACCGGCACGTACAGAATTTACCTCCAGCGGTTTCAGCAATGTAGTGTCGGTTAGGGATTCATTTTGTGCAGATCCGCACAAAACACAGAGCATCAGCAATGCTGTTGTACAAATAAATTTCATAATATGTTTTTTGCTGAATGCCGGCGTGCGTCGTTGAAACTTCTCCCTTCGCAGGCATTATCCTGAGCAGGTAACGGGTATAATCTCAGCCTCAAATGAAGCACCCCGGAAATCCAGATGTAAAAGAACGTGTTGCAAAAGTAAGGGAAATTAATTTTTAGAAATTGTAACAATTTAACTTCAGAACCGTACAAGTTAAAAATAAAGCCATGAAATACCTTTTTTCTGTTTTATGCAACTTCCTGCTGCTTACTGCCTTTTCACAGCAATTAATTGTGGATCCCAACGCTGAAGTTAGAGTTCTCAGCGGTAGTTTTAATGCCATAAAAGTTTCCGGGGGAATTGAAGTATTCCTTTCTCAGTCTGACCAGGAAGCAGTGGCTGTTAGTGCTGCTGAAACAAAATATATGGATGATATCAAAACGGTAGTGGAGAACAATACTTTAAAAATTTCTTCTGAGTCCAAATGGTATGGAAAAAATAAAAAACTGAAAGTATATATTTCTTTTAAAAAACTGGAAGTTGTTCAGGTAAGTGGTGCCAGCGATATCAAAGTGAGCGGCACCGTAAAATCGCCATCTTTGAAAATAGATTTCTCAGGCGCCAGCGAATTTACTGGTAATATACAGGTTGATCAGCTGGATCTGCATTTAAGCGGAGCTTCTAATATACATATTTCCGGTTCAGCCAAAGTTGTTAATATCAACAGTTCCGGTGCCAGCGATATCAATGCAAAAAAATTAATTACAGAAACCTGTTATATAAATGTTTCCGGAGCATCTGATGTGGATATTGTGGTGAACAAAGAAATCAATGCTGTTGCCTCTGGCGCAAGTTCTGTTACCTATTCGGGAAATGCTGCCGAGGGAAAGATCGTAAAATCAGGAGCGAGTTCAGTTAGTAAAAAAAGTTAATCCCCAAGAGTTTTTGAAAATATTTCAGGAAGCAGATCATCCCATGCTTCCTGATTGTTTTTTCCGGGATAGCGGATATAAACCAGATGCTGCAATGTTCTTTTACCGGCAAATAACCTGGCTGCATAACTGCTGTCTTCTTTTTTATTTTCATTTGATTCAAAGATCATTAAAGAACAGTCGGGGCGTTTACGGCTTTTTTCGATTTGCTGTAATACGAGGTTATTTGATGTGTCAGTAAATGAAGAAACAGCAATTCCGTATTTGATTTTATCCGCATTGTTCCATGCAAATCCGATCGCGAGTTCACCATTTTTTTTAATTCCCGCCATGCTGATGGACTGGAATTTCCTGATCCCGCTTTTCTTTTTTACAAAAGGCAATAATTCTTTGTTAATAAAAGAGTAAAATTTTTCCTGAGTTCGCTCATCTGCGTCATTCAATTTTCCGGAATTTATATAGACGACTACAGAACTTCTGATTTTTTTCTGTTTATACACATCTAATAAAATATTTTTTGTTTTTTTAAGACTTGTAAAATTTCCGCAAACCAATAAAAGGGAAACTTTTTCTTTTGAATTAAGCGGAGTGGTGAATACCTGAAGCGGTACATGTTCCTGTAAATGACGGCTGTAAAGAGATTTTGCGTGGGTTTTTATTTTCTCAGCGCAACTGCAGAGCAGCGTTGTTGATATAACGCATATCAGAATATTGAATTTTATTTTTTTCATGATTTAAATGTATAAAATTTTGCCACGAACTGAATATCTCCTACATTTGCATCGCGAAGTAGAGCAGCGGTAGCTCGTCGGGCTCATAACCCGAAGGTCAGAAGTTCGATCCTTCTCTTCGCAACTACAGCCCGGATTTTTCCGGGTTTTTTTTACGTTAAGTTTTGGTCATTACCTCTATAAACTGTAGTTTGCGTGCTTATAAAAAAATGAAATTTATTATGAAAAAAATTATTCTGTCCCTTGTTGTAGCATCAATTGCATTTGCAAGCTGTAAAAAAGATAAGACAGTGAACCCAACTTGTGAAAGTACAGTTTTAGGAATTGCTGGTGCATATAAAATTACTAAAGTTGTTGCTTCCCCATCAGGATTGGGTCCGATTGACATTACTGCAACTTACCTTTCAGATGCATGTACTGCCAGTGGAGTATATCAGTTAAATGCTGCAGATAGTTCAGTTACTTACAGCCAAACTGCTTCATGTTTGGGTTCGGGTTCAGGTTCTTACAATGTAGTAGGATCAGCTATAACTATCGAAAGTTCAGGAAATGGTGATGATTTTGCAGGAACAATTTCAAGTTGGAATTGCACTGATTTAGTTATCAGAGATTTAACTTCCGGAACTACTTTGGATTATACACTAACAAAACAATAAACCCAATTTTTTAGATATTCGTAAAACCGGCTTAATGCCGGTTTTTTTTTCACCATGTGTTTCACTTTATATCAATCGCCCTGTATATAGTAGTTACTGCTTATAAGATGAGTATTCTAAACAGAATGCAAATAAAATAAGATAGTTTTGCAGGGCATTGCCCGGTTTTTAGTACTAAATGGGCATTCATCAGCATGAAATCTGGATTTGTAAACATTTTTGGTAAACCCAATGCGGGCAAAAGCACATTGCTCAATGCATTGATGGGAGAAAAGCTGGCGATCGTTTCCAGTAAAGTGCAAACTACCCGCCACCGTATCAAGGCTATTCTTACTACTGATGATTACCAGATCGTATTTTCAGATACACCCGGCATTATAGAGCCTAAATATAAACTGCATGAAAAGATGATGCAGGCTGTAAAAGGAAGTCTGGAAGATGCAGATCTTGCTTTGCTGATGGTGGATGCCAAAGATAATATTGAAGAAAGCCACGTAATATTTCAGGCATTGAAGTTAAAGGCGCCTGCATTGATCGTGATCAATAAAGCCGACCTTATAAAAAATGAGGAAGAACTGGTAAGAATCAGAACTTTTTTTGAAGCGCAATCGTATTGTAAAGAAGTAATGATCATTTCGGCGTGGAAGAAAAAAGGACTGAAAGAACTGATCGAAAAAATTCTCACTTACCTGCCGGAAGGTGTTCCTTTTTTTGAAGGTGATGATCTGAGTGATCTGCCTGCTAAATTTTTTGTAAGTGAACTGATCCGTGAACAGATATTTCATTTATACCAGGAAGAATTGCCTTATCATGCTGCAGTGCTGGTACAGGAATTTAAAGACAAAACCACGCTGATCAAAATAACCGCAGATATAATTGTGCAACGGGAAACACAAAAAGGAATTATCCTCGGTGAAAGAGGAGCTAAAATAAAACAACTCGGTACCAACGCAAGATTAGAGATAGAAAAATTCCTGGATAAAAAAGTATTCCTTGAATTGTTTGTAAAAGTGCGCCCGAAATGGAGAGACAATGAAACGCATCTGCGTGAATATGGTTATTTATAATAAAAGATTTTTTTTAAAATGAGTTTTACAGTTGCAATTACAGGAAGACCTAACGTAGGCAAGAGCACTTTTTTCAACAGAATGCTGGAACAAAGAAAGGCAATTGTGGATGATATCAGTGGCGTTACAAGAGACAGGCAATATGGCATCGCAGAATGGTCAGGCAAAACATTTAACCTGGTAGATACAGGCGGATTCGTTCCGCAGACAGAAGATGTTTTTGAAAAGGAGATCCGCAAACAGGTTCACATTGCCATCGAAGAAGCCAATGTGATCATTTTCATGGT
>JANNZE010000119.1:0-5272 GCA_031410455.1 Chitinophagaceae bacterium
ACCAGTTTTGTAATGGTGCGGGTGTTGTGAAAAACCGCTTGGCCCTGATGTTCTGCTGCGCTAAAGAAAATTTTACAGAATCGTTGATCTCCTGCTTGTTTCCCAATGAGTACACCAGGTAAAAGAAACATAAAAACAGCGAAATGCGCCAGGTCATTTTTCTGAACCTGCTGATACTTTTCAAAGCGAGTAAAATAAGGGCTCCGAAAAATGGCCAGATACTGAAAAATGGATCGGCCACATAAATGGAGTTGAAAGATACCCGTATATGATTGAACGGTTCCAGCCACCCCACTCCATAATTATTAAATGCATCAATAAACACATGTACAAAAGATTGAACAGCAAAAAAAACCATCCATCTTTTAAAAGAAACATTCAACGGTTTTCCCCAATGGTCAAATATCAGCGATATGATGGGCGTAAATACCAGGGCAAATAATATGGAATGAGTAAAACCCCTGTGAGCCAGTAAATTCTGAGAAGTGGACGTAAAAAAAGAAGCCAGGAAATCTATATCCGGCAGCGACTGCGCCAATGCACCGATCAGCATTCCTTTTTTACCAGCCTTATGCCCGATCATAGCCTCACCTATACAGGCGCCTAATGCAAAATGCGTAAGTGTATCCATCAGTTGTACAAAGATGGAGGAATAAATGACGTAAAATATAAAAGCATCAATGTAAGATCTATCAAATCAACAGCCATAATTATGGGTGCGTTATAAATAAAGGAATATCTATCATTTCCAAAACCTTATCGGCCGATCCTCTTCTGAATAATCGCGAAATATTATTTCGTCCGAAAGCGCCATAGGTTACGATCATATTTTTCTTCGGCATCATTTCAACGAGCAATTCCGTTTCCACATCACCCCGTAATATTTTAAAACTGAAATTTGAATAATGGGCATTCAGCCATTCTTTTAATTCTTTTTCATGGATTACCGGAATCTCTGAATTTTTTTCATCTACAAACAAAACTGTTACGGGTACATCTTTCAGATCAGGGAATAAATAGGTGAATTGTCTCATAGCATATAATGATGAATAGCCACCGTTATACGTAAAACAGATTTCATCGAAAACCTGGTGATCATCCGGAACTACCAGCACCGGGCATTCTGATTTACCCAATACTTTTTTTACAAAGTTTCCGGATAATTCTTCGAATGCAGCATTGAACGACAAGGAATTTTTAACCAGAATAAGATCAGCAAACCTGCTTTCCTTTACTACTTCTGTAACAGGATTGCCTTTATCATTATGAATGCTGAATTGTAATCCTTTCTTCCCACACATTTCCACAAAAGCGTGCCTTGCATTATCCGAACGCTGTATAGCCTCCTCATTCAATGTGCTGTTGATCACACTGAAATCTACTGCCGGAAACATCGGGTCTCCCGTATACATCGGAAGCGTCTCATAAAAATTATTCTCCAGCAAAATGCATAACAAATTACAATGCGTAAGTTCCTGGATATACTTTGGAAAATCTATTTCCATTTCAGTAACCTGTAACGGATTAACCAACCATAATACTTTATTCATGTTTTTTTATTTATGTGCCAGGAAAACAAAATACTGCTGATCGTTTATAATATCAGTTAAAAAACTTTTCTTTAAAAATTCTACGATGGCTGCCCTCCCGTATGAACCCGTAACGATAAATGGATTGGGGTGGTTCTGAAACCAGGAATGATAATTCTTTTCATCACGCATAATTTCAAATTGTATATTGGGATACCAACTATACATCCACTCCTTTAGTTTCGATTGATCCGGAATTTCATCAGATTTATGGTCTACATAAATCAATGTGCTGGTAAGGCTTTTTAAAACCGGGAAAATATAAGCGAACTGCCGGATCGCAAACATGGAGGATTCACTTCCATCATACATAAGAACAATCGACTGCGGCAGGGTTCCGCGTGGAGGGATCAGTACCACCGGGCATTCCGCAATATGCATCACTTCCTTCAGGTAATCGTTGGGTTGTTCGCCAAATGCTGCATAAAACAAACCGGTATGAATGAACATAAGGTCTGCAAACCGGGACTCCAGCCGAACCTGTTCGAACACCACACCATTTACATCGTTGTGTACAGCGAAAGGAATATTCAGTTCAGCACATTTTGCCTTGAAGGATGCCATGTGTTTTTGTAAAAGCTCTTCTGATTCCGGGCTGCCTGGCGTAACCGGCAATCCTGATGTTCCGGGCACAACCGGAAATGCCCATACAGAAGTGTAATCAACCGGACTTAAAAAAACTGCAGTAACAAATATATCCTCAATTTTTCTGAGAGCTTCTATGAAATCAAATGATTCATTGTTGTAATGAATGCTTTCAAATACAAGAATTATTTTTTTCATATTATGAAGTTAGAATTATATAATGCAGGAATTATGATGCTGTTGATGGATTAAAATGATTTTGGTCATATCTTGAGTCGCAATTAAAATGCCGTATCTGTTCATTATCAATAATACCTGACGTTCCTAAAAATGAATCTGCTGTATTTTTCATGAATGGTATTCAACTTGCAGGTGCATATCATAACCTATAAATTTATGGCTTTAATGGAAAAGAACCTCGTGGTTAAAAGATCAAAGATTCCGGGCTCCGGAAAAGGATTGTTCACTACTGCAGATATTCCAAAAGGAACAGATATAGTGGAATACAAAGGAAAAGTGACCGACTGGAAAAACGCCAATCATAAAGATGGAAACAATGCCTATTTGTTTTATGTAAACAGAAATATAGTGATCGATGCACTCCGGCAGTTATCCGCACTGGCCAGGTATGCCAACGATGGTAAAGGCATTTCGCGTGTAAAAGGAATTACAAACAATTGCGAATACGTAACCAGGAAAAACAAAGTATTTATTCGTTCCATCAAAAATATTCCCGCAGGGTCTGAGATACTGGTTGGATACGGTAAAGAATACTGGGATGTGATCCGAAAAAATATCCGCTTCTGAAAACAAGCTCGTGCATTAGTCTTTGGCATGTAATGTGAAAGTATCACTGTAAAAAGTTATGCTTACGATCGATAATAATACACAAACATATTTTGAGGTAGCTCATGGTGTCTGGGGAATGAAAGATACGTTCGTTAACTTTTATATGATCCGCGACAATACCTCCGGAAAATGGATGCTGGTAGATACAGGTCTTAAATGGTCAGCAAAGGGAATAAAAAAAATGGCCGTTGAAATATTTGGTGAACATCCTCCTTCCGCGATCATTCTTACGCATGGTCATTTTGATCATGTGGGTTCTGTAAAATCTCTTGCCGCATACTGGAACATTCCTGTATATGCACATGCGATGGAAATGCCTTTTCTCACCGGAAAAAGTGCTTACCCGCCTCCAGATCCCTCAGTAGGCGGAGGATTGATGGCATCAATGTCATTTATATATCCGAAATCGCCGGTGAATATCTCTGAATACCTGCACGAGTTACCATCAGACAATTCGATTCCTGGAATGCCCGAATGGAATTATATACACACTCCGGGACATGCACCGGGGCATATCAGTTTATTCCGCCAGGTTGATCATCTGTTAATAGCCGGTGATGCTTTTGTTACTACCAAAAGCGAATCTGCCCTGGCCACTATCTTCCAGACGCCCGTACTTTCCGGCCCACCAAAATATTTTACGTATGACTGGGAACAGGCCCGTAAGAGTTTAAAAACCCTGATGAACCTTGCACCGGCCATCATCGCAACGGGTCATGGAAAAACGATGCACGGCGAAGATGTATTGATGGAACTGATCAATCTATACAATCATTTTGATATCCTTGCCATTCCTGATTCAGGAAGATATATTCCTCAACCAGCCATCACCGATGCAACAGGAACGGTTTGGGTGCCGCCGTCCAGAAAAATTAAAACGAGCATCCTTATAAATGGACTAGCCGTAGTTTCCGTTGCAGCTGCATTTATATTTTTCTACAACGTAAGAAAGAGAAAAAATCAATCCCTCTATAATGAACAAATGCTGGCCGTAAAATAATTCAACAAATTTGTGGGAAAGAATTCTGATGGTCTGCTTTTTGTAATATGTCTTTTAAAATCATTGAGATGAAAAGTATTATGAAAGCGTTGCTGTTTACATCTGTAGCAACTGCGGGCACTATTTATGTATTGAGCCGGATCATTGACAGAAAGAACAGGTTGGTGCATATTGCTGATGAAGGCTATGAAACTGCCAATGATATATTATATCCCAGCAAAACTGACCGCAGGCGTTTACATTACGGTCCTGTATTGCCGCAAAATTAAAACCTGAAACTAAGATAGCCGGGCAGAATCCGGATATGGAATTTATTCCCGCAAATCAGTTCGCCATCCAATTGTGCATAGATCATTTCCCTTGTTGTGATATTCACTTCTGTTTCGTGCGTATAGGTGATGAATGGTAAATGAACATGCCTTCCTTTTTCTATCACCGGTAAATACCATAAACGGTTGATAACAGAAAGATCTTTACAGATCACCATATCCAAGCAACCATCATTGATCTCTGCTTTGGGTGTAACCATAAATCCTCCACCCGTTCTGCTGGAATTATTTACGATCACCAATAAGCATTTTTTTTCTGTAATCTTGTTACCGGTTTCAATACGAAAATGAAATTCCCTGAACCGGAATATTTTCTTCAGCACTACTCCCAGGTAACCCGCATGTCCGCCAATAAAACGCACAGCATTGATAGATCGCAATACTTCACCGTCAAAACCAAATCCTGCGCTGTTGGCATACAACACATCGTTGCAGGAAGCTATATCCACTTTTTGCGGATTGCTATTTAAAACATGGAGTAATTGTTCTTCGATCTTTTTGTTGCCATATAGTTTCCAGAAAAAATCATTGCCGGTACCTGCTTTAAAAAGGGCGAGCGGCTGATCAACATTACGGTATTTATTCAGGAAATAATTAAGCGTACCATCGCCTCCAATGATCCAAACGTCAGAAAATCCTGATAAAGAAACAGGCCATTCTTTTTTAAAAATTGTGAATGGAATAAGTTTTTTATGTAGAAAGCTGCTTATTTCAGATGCTACCTTATCTCCTTTCTTTTTCTGGGGCAAAGGATTTTGCAGAATGCAGATATAAGTAATATCCTGTGAAGCTGTATGGTGGATCACACTGTTCATACAACCAGTTCTTCCGCAATATTTTTTTCAACAGATAACGGCTGACGGGTAAATAAAAAACCGGCCATCATCACCAATGCCGTTAATACAATCACCTGTATCATT
>JANNZE010000120.1:0-2485 GCA_031410455.1 Chitinophagaceae bacterium
TCCCACATGAACGGGCAATGATCGGTGGCCACCACATTTACAATTCCCTGGTTGATACCGGCCCATAAAGTTTGCTGGTCCTTCTTTTCCCGTAAAGGCGGGCTCATTACCCATTTCGCACCTTCAAAATTATTTTCATACAGAGATGCATCCAGGACGAGATACTGAATACAGGTCTCGACAAACACTTTCTGATTTCTCCGAGTTGCATTACGGACAGCATTCAGCGCACCTTCACAGGTAAGATGAACGATATAACCGGGACATTGAGTAAAGTTGGCCATGTCTACAAAACGTTCGCTGGCTTCCGCTTCTGTTACTTCCGGCTGAGAAAGATAATGATACAAGGGAGCAAGTTTTCCTTCATTGCGGTGCTTTTGTGTGAGATAATCGATCATGTCACCATTGGTGGCATGCACATTTATCAAACCACCATTTGCTTTTACTTCTTCCATCAATCCGATCATCTGGCGGTCATCTATCATCAATGCGCCTTTATACGCCATAAAGGTTTTGAATGAAGTGATGCCTTCCTCTTCTATCAGTTTTTTAATTTCTTTTTTAGTATCGTCATTAAAATCAGTGACTGCCATGTGGAAACTGTAATCGCCCACACAATTATTGTCGGATCTTGATCTCCATTCATCCAGCGCAGACTGCAGTGAATTTCCCTGCTTCTGTAAAATAAAATCGATCAGCATTGTGGTACCTCCGAACAATGCAGCACGGGTTCCTGTTTCATAAGAATCACTGCTGTATGTTCCCATAAAGGGCATATCCAGATGCACATGCGGATCGATGCCTCCGGGAAAAATAAATTTCCCTGTTGCATCTATTATGCGGTCAGCATTTACTTCAAGGTTTTTACCAATGGATTTTACTACTTCACCTTCAATAAATATATCAGCGATATAATTATCGGTAGCCGTAATAATTTGTCCGTTTTTAATAAGTATGCTCATAATATTAATCTAAACAGTGACGGGAACTAATTTATTTTTTGTCATTAAAGCACGGTATAAAATGGCACTTACAAAAAATCCCACGAACCAAGCATAATGATACAATTCGGAAATCCAGCCCGGAAACACCGTGGCATCTATCAGTTTCACCTGCAATAAAAAACCCGGAACATTAGGAAGTATCCCTGCCATCAAAGCTACCAGTGCAGCTATGTTATATCCATTCTTAAATGTATACATTCCTTTTGACTGATAGAGTTCATTGGTGACAAGGTGCTGATCGCGAAGAAAATAATAGTCTGCTATCATGATGCCGCCGACAGGCCCCAGCAGGCTGGAATATGCTATCAGCCAGGTAAAAATATATCCGTTCGGATCTGCTATCAGCTTCCATGGCATGATAAGAATTCCCAATACGCCGGTGATGTAACCACCCGTTCTGAAATTAATTTTCTGAGGAGAAAGATTAGCAAAATCGTTTGCCGGACTTACAATATTTGCTGCAATGTTGGTAGCAAGTGTTGATATGGCCACTGCTATCATTGCAAAACTTACCAGTAATTTATTTTCGAATTTTCCTGCAAGAACCAGCGGGTCCCAGATGGTTTCGCCATAAACGATAACGGTGGCAGATGTAACCACCACTCCGATAAAAGCAAATAAGGTCATGGAAGGTGGAAGCCCTATGATCTGCCCGTTGATCTGGGCTTTCTGACTTTTGGCATACCTCGTAAAATCCGGAATATTCAAAGATAATGTTGCCCAGAATCCGACCATTCCAGTAAGAGCCGGAAAGAAAAATTTAAAGAAGGAACCGGCGTCAGAAAATTTGGAAGGCTGATTCAGTATCGGCCCCAGACCTTTTCCTGCATTGATGGCCCAGAATAAAAGAGCCAGTGCCGCTACAGGCAGAAAAAATGCTTTGAATAATAATAATTTTTTTATGGAATCCACACCCAGGTAAACAACTATCATGTTGATGAACCAGAATGCGATGAAACAAATTGCCGGTCCTGTCTCCAGTGTCCAGGAAACCGGGAAAATCTGCGGAAGTGCGGCAATGCCGGGCCACCATACTTTCAACATCAGATAGATGGCGTAACCACCGATCCATGCCTGGATTCCAAACCAGCCGCAAGCCACAATTGCCCGAAGAATGGCCGGTATATTGGCACCTTTTGTTCCGAAACTGGCCCTGGCAAAAACCGGAAATGGAATTCCATATTTTGCACCTGCATGGCCATTCAGTATCATCGGTATCAATACGATCGTGTTCCCCAGGAAAATTGTAAGTATGGATTGCCACCAGTTCATTCCGCCCTGAATGAGTGAACTCGCCAGCATGTAAGTTGGAATGCACAGGCTCATACTGATCCACAAAGCCGCATAGTTCCAGGTACCCCATGTGCGCTTGTCTTGCGGGATAGGAGCGAGATCCTCGTTTATGAGAGAAGAAGCCTCCCCACCCCCCAAGGGGGGATTTAAAGAATCTGGAATCTCAAGATCTTTCCTATTCATTGTGG
>JANNZE010000121.1:0-4247 GCA_031410455.1 Chitinophagaceae bacterium
AATCTGATTTCATCAATAATATGACGCATGAATTCAAAACACCGCTGGCAACCATATCCCTGGCAGTGGATGCGCTTAAAAATGAGAAGGTGAGTTCAGATCCTGAAAAAACCAAATATTTTACGGGCATCATCAAAGAGGAAAACAAAAGAATGAACAAGCAGGTGGAAACCATCCTGCAGGCAGCCCTTTTGGATAAGCAAAGAATTGAGCTCAACCTGAAATCCTTGTCTGCTCATTCCCTCATTAATGCCGCCATCAATAATATTTCGCTGCCGCTGGCAGAAAAAAACGGACAGTTATCTATACACATGGATGCGGTTAAGGATACGGTGATGGCAGATGATGTACATATTACCAATATCATCAATAACCTGTTGGACAATGCCCTTAAATATTCCAAAGATCAGCCCCAGATCAAACTAACTACCTCCAATGTGGGAAATTTCATCAAAATCAGGATCGAAGACAATGGGATTGGTATGAACAAAGAAACACTGAGCAGGATTTTCGAAAAATTTTACCGTGCCCATACCGGCAATATCCATAATGTAAAAGGCTTCGGTCTGGGCCTGAGTTATGTAAAAGCCATGGTGGATGCCCATAAAGGAACCATCAAAGCGGATAGTACTTTGGGTAAAGGAACCACCTTTGTTATTCATTTGCCGCTTGCAAAATAATGATTATCAGTTAATTAACTGATATCCACCACAATCCACATTCTGTTAACATACAAATGCATCCCATTACGCTTAAAACGTATAACTTTATGACCTTCAGTGTTTTGTGGTGTGGATAAAAATGTTTTTTTAAAAAAGTGTCAGTAAGTGGGAAAAAGTGTTATTTTGTGTAAATAATATTTTTTTCCCCATGTCAGGCTTTATTGGCGAATACGAATCAACAATCGACAACAAGGGCCGTTTCCTTTTGCCTTCGGGTTTAAAGAAACAGCTGCAGGATGACGACACGTCGTTTGTGATCAATCGCGGATTTGAGAAATGCCTTACATTATACCCTACACAAAGCTGGAAACCAATATTCAAAAGCATAAGCAATCTCAATGATTTTGATCCTAAAGTGAGAGAGTTCCGACGCTATTTTCTCAATGGAGCGCAAAATGTAGAACTCGACAGTGCCGGAAGATTGTTATTACCCAAAAATTTAATGGAACACGCATCCCTGGAAAAGGATATTGTTTTGGTCTCGGCCGTAACAAAAATCGAGATATGGGATAAAATCAAATACCAACAGTTCTTTGAATCTTTTTCACCGGAAGCTTTCAGCGACCTGGCCAATCTTGTGATGAACAAGCCTGAGAAAGGAGACAGTTAAAATGATGGAAAAGGAAAACGATAATGCTGTTTCCAATGATGATGGCGAAGTTTATCATGTTCCTGTTCTGTTGAATGAAACGATCAACCTGCTTAACATTCAACCGTCCGGCATTTACGTAGACTGTACATTCGGAGGCGGAGGACATAGTAAAGCTATTCTTTCAGGGCTCGGTGCAAAAGGAAGACTCATCGTGTTCGACCAGGATGAGAATGCAAGAAGAAATTTGCCGGAAGATAAAAGGGTAATTTTTATTCCACAGAATTTTCGTCACCTGCAACGTTTTTTGCGTTTACATGAAATAAGCAGGGTAGATGGAATTCTGGCAGATCTTGGCGTTTCCAGTCACCAGTTTGATGAAGCGGAAAGAGGTTTCTCCATTCGTTTTGACGCACCACTGGATATGCGCATGGATCGCCGTCAGCCTCTTTCAGCAGCAGATATCATAAAAGATTTTCCTGAAAGCCGGTTGCATAAACTTTTTGAACAATATGGTGAGGTCACCAATTCAAAAACACTTGCACGAACAATCGTACAGCAACGAATGATGACACCAATACAAACGATCGCAGAATTTAAAACAGCCATAAGTTCAGTAATCAAAGGAAATCCTAATAAATATTTAGCACAGGTATTCCAGGCTTTGCGGATTGAGTTGAATGATGAAATGGGTGCTTTGAAAGATATGCTGGAACAGTCACTGCATTGCCTTAATAACGGAGGACGCATTGCTGTAATCACCTTTCATTCACTGGAAGATCGGATGGTGAAAACGTTTTTTAAAACAGGATCATTTGAAGAATTGGAAGATGACCTGTTCGGCAATAAAAAAGAAAATAACCTGATGGTGATCACCAAAAAACCGGTGACCGCAACTGATAGAGAATTAAAAATCAACAGCCGTTCGCGAAGCGCAAAATTGCGGGTGGCAGAAAAAAAATAACATGAGTACACAGGTACAGCAACCTGCAAAGAATGAATGGAAAAAATATTTTAATTACGCATGGATCGTAAAAAATATTCCTTTCTTCCTTTTTCTCTCAGCAATTGCGGTACTGTATATATACAATGGCCATCTCGCTGATAAATTATCCAGAAAGATCGCCAGCAGTGAAAAAAATATCAAAGAATTACAATACGAATTTAAAAGCATACAAAGTGATCTGATATTCCGTAGTAAAGCGAGTGAACTGATCAGGGCTGTTGAACCACTGGGTTTAAAGGAACTGAAACAACCGCCGGTAATACTGGATTCTGCATCTAATTATAAGTAGTTGAAGTGGAGATAAAAAAAGACATATTATGGCGGGTGTATTTATGTTTCCTGTTCATTGTTTTATTAGGCGTTGTGGTGTTGGGAAGAGCGATCTACATTCAGACCATACAGGGTGCATACTGGAAAGGAATGGGAGACAGCCTTCATTTGAAATATTCGCCCATTGATGCAGAACGCGGAAGTATATATAGTGAAGATGGAAATGTGTTAAGTACTTCAGTTCCCATTTTTGATGTATATGTTGATTTCGGTGCAGATGGCCTGAGAGAAAAGCAGGGAGAAAGATTTAAAAAGAACATTGACTCTCTGAGTTTTCATCTTGCTGATCTGTTTAAAGATAAAACAAGGGCAGAATATAAAAAGGAATTACAATTAGGATATAATAACCGCGATAGATATTACGTATTGAAAAAGAAGATCTCATTTGATGAATACCGTGCCTTACGCACCTTTCCGCTTGTTCGGTTAGGTCGTAACAAAAGTGGTTTTATCATTGATCCCCGTGATAAGAGAATCAATCCGTACGTATTACTTGCCAACAGAACGATCGGATTATCAAGACCCGATTCCACTAAGAATGTAGGACTGGAAAAAACATACGATTCATTATTAAGAGGAATGAATGGCCAGCGGCTGATGCGTTATGCTGCCGGTGCCTATATGCCGGTGGAAGGTGCAGAACTGGATCCGGTAAATGGAAAAGATATCATTACTACACTGGATACTTACATTCAGGACGTTGCTGAAAATGCACTGATGAATATGCTGGTCAGTAATAATTCCATACATGGTACTGCCATTGTTATGGAAACTGCTACAGGTAAAATAAAAGCGATCGCTAACCTGGGTAAACAGCCCGATGGAACTTACCTGGAAGATCTGAATTATGGAATTGCTAAAGCAACAGAACCGGGATCTGTTTTCAAATTGGCTACATTAATGTGTTTACTGGAAGATAAATATGCTGACATAAATACAAAAGTGGATTGTGAAGGTGGCGTAAAAGTGTTTCACGGATTACGCATACGGGATTCTCATAAGGGAACAGGAGTGATCTCGTTGAAAGAAGCATTTTATATCAGCAGTAACGTTGCATTTGCAAAACTGGCTTACCAGTATTACAGCCAGGAGCCTACCAGATTCACCGATCATTTACATCGTTTGCGATTAGATACGCTAACGGGAGTTGACATTGTAGCATCATCCGGAAAGCCATTGATCAAAACACCTAAGAACAGAAGCTGGAGTGCAACTACCATTCCTTATATGGCACATGGATATGAAGAACTGGTTACACCATTGCATATGCTGATGTTTTACAATGCGGTGGCCAATAAAGGAAAAATGATGCGCCCGTACCTGGTTTCTTCTGTGAAAGATTATGGAGTGGAAGTTCAGAAAATTGAACCTAAAGTTCTGGTAGATAAGATCTGCAGTGATGAAACACTTTTACAGCTGAAGGAATGTTTACGTGCGGTGGTGGACAGTGTTCATGGCACAGCACACAGAATAGTTTTTGATTCTGCCTATTCCATTTCCGGAAAAACAGGAACAGCTGTAACAGCATTGGATAACAAAGGATATAATAAAGGAAATAAAATTTACCAGGCTTCTTTCATTGGTTTCTTCCCTTCCGATA
>JANNZE010000122.1:0-7775 GCA_031410455.1 Chitinophagaceae bacterium
CAAATAAACGAACATGTTAAAGAAAATAGATTTTAATAACAGCCTTACCGGTTTAAGTGAAGCGGATCTGAAGGCTCGCATCCAGGAAGATGAACTGCGTATGAAGAAACTGAGTTTCGCTCATGCTATCGCTCCCCTGGAGAATCCTCAAAGCATCAAATTGCTGAGAAGAGATGTGGCAAGATTAAAAACGCAATTAAGAAAAGTACAAATTGGAGCTTAATCCGGTAAAATAATTAATGATGGAAGCAACAACAACAAATACCATTCAGCGCAACTTAAGAAAAACAAGAATTGGCGTGGTATCCAGCAATAAAATGGATAAAACCATTACAGTTAATGTAGAAAGAAAAGTAAAGCATCCGCTTTATGGTAAGTTCCTGAAAAAAACTACCAAGTTTCATGCGCATGACGAAAAGAATGAGTGCAGCATCGGTGATACCGTAAAGATCATGGAGGCCCGCCCGATGAGCAAAACAAAAAGATGGAGACTGGTTGAAGTGGTTGAAAAAGTGAAATAATAACTATTGATCAAAAATATTGGATGATGAATGTTGAATTGAATAATTCAAAATTTAAAATTCAAAATTCAAAATAATAATAAAATGATTCAGCAAGAAAGCAGACTTAACGTAGCAGATAACAGTGGTGCCAAAGAAGTTTTGTGTATCCGTGTGTTGGGAAACAGTGGCCAGGACTACGCCAGGATCGGTGATAAAATTGTTGTTACTGTAAAAGATGCAATGCCGGCAGGTGGTATCAAAAAAGGTACAGTAAGTAAAGCCGTGATCGTTCGCACAGTTAACAAACTGCGTCGTAAAGACGGATCTTATATCCGCTTCGATGACAATGCTGTTGTACTGTTGAACAATGCTGACGAGCCAAGAGGTACACGTATCTTCGGCCCGGTAGCACGTGAATTAAGAGATAAGGGTTATATGAAAATTATTTCACTGGCTCCTGAAGTACTTTAATAAGTAAAAAAAAAAGTAAAAAGGAAAAAGTAAAATCAAATAAAATGAATCAGCATCTTATACGCTTCATTTTAAATTCTGATGCTAACTTTTCCATAAAGCAATAAAAATGAGTACAAGATTTAAACCGAAATTCAACATTAAAAAGGGCGATTCAGTTGTGGTGATCACAGGTGAAGATAAGGATCTGAAAAAGCCCCGTAAAGTGTTAGAAGTAATCGTGGATAAAGCACGCGTATTGGTAGAAGGTGTGAACATTGTAACCAAGCATACCAAACCAACTGCTCAGAACACCAAAGGCGGTATCGTTAAGCAGGAAGCTCCGATAGCTATCAGCAATGTTATGCTGTGGGACGCTAAAACAGGTGGTCCGTCAAAAGTGAAGAGAACACGTGAGAACGGTAAATTAGTTAGAATCGCAAAAAAATCAGGGGAGGCAATTAAATAATGGAAACAACAACAAATACTCCGAGATTGGCAGATAAGTACAAGAAAGAAGTTGTACCTGCTTTAATGAAGAAATTCAGTTATAAAACAGTAATGCAGGCTCCAAGGCTTACAAAAATCTGTTTGAACCGCGGCGTAAACGGTGCGGTAACGGATAAGAAACTGATCGATATCGCTGTTGATGAATTAAGCAACATCACCGGTCAGAAAGCCGTTCCTACTTTATCAAAGAAGGATATTTCCAACTTCAAATTACGTAAGAGCATGCCGATCGGTACAAGAGTAACACTTCGCGGTGTGAAAATGTATGAATTCCTGGATCGCCTGGTTTCTGTTTCTCTTCCACGTGTACGTGATTTTAAAGGTATCAATGACAAATCATTTGATGGCCGTGGAAATTACACACTGGGTGTTACAGAACAAATCATCTTCCCGGAGATCGATATCGATAAAGTGAACAAGATCACCGGCCTGGATATCACTTTCGTAACTACCGCAAATACAAATGAAGAAGCATACGAATTACTGAAAGAATTAGGTATGCCATTCAAAAACGCTATTAAAAAAGACAACAACTAATATGGCAAAAAAATCCATCATAGCCAGGAACGTAAAGCGCGCCAAAATGGTAGCCAAATATGCTGAAAAACGTGCAGCTCTTAAAGCCGCAGGTGATTATGCAGCATTGGATCTGTTACCTAAAAATGCTTCACCGGTTCGTTTAAAGAATCGTTGCCAGCTTACCGGTCGTCCAAGAGGTTATATGCGGCACTTTGGTGTGAGTCGCCTGATGTTCAGAGACATGGCTCTGGCAGGTAAAATTCCAGGTGTAGTAAAAGCAAGCTGGTAGAACGAGATACGAGATGCAGGAAACGAGATGCTGAATGGCAAATCCCGAATCCCGAATTGCGAATCCCGAATCAAACATTATAATAACATCTTTAATAGAAATAACAATGGTAACTGATCCAATTGCAGATTATCTAACCAGAATTCGTAACGCACAGATGGCTAACCACCGTGTTGTTGAAATACCGGCTAGCAATCTTAAAAAGCGTATCACAGAAATTTTATATGATAAAGGATATATCCTTAAATATAAATTTGAAGAAGACAGCAAACAAGGCCTTATCAAAATAGCCCTGAAGTATGATCCTTCTACAAAAATTCCGGTGATCCAGAAATTAGAAAGAGTAAGCCGTCCGGGTTTACGTACTTATTCTAAACCACAGGATTTCAAACGTGTGAAGAATGGCCTGGGTATCGCTATTGTGTCTACTTCTAAAGGAGTAATGACTGATAAAGAAGCGAAAGCGCAGAATGTAGGCGGAGAAGTTCTTTGTAACATATTTTAACCAGTATAAGCAGCCGGAACTGGAAATGCCGGCCGCTGATAGAAAGTTCAGCTTTCATTTTTTCAATTTCCAAAACAAATTATACCATGAGTCGTATAGGTAAAAAACCGGTAGAAATTCCTTCAGGCGTAACCATTACCATCAACAAAGAAAATGTTGTTACAGTAAAAGGTCCTAAAGGAGAACTAACACAGGCTATTGATCGCGATATCAAAGCTGAAGTAAAAGACAACACCATTGAATTTGTTCGCCCGACAGATCAGATCCGCCACCGTGCCATGCATGGACTGTATCGTTCTCTCATCAGCAACATGGTGAAAGGTGTTACAGAAGGTTATACAAAACAATTAGAATTAGTGGGTGTGGGTTATAAAGCTGCCAACCAGGGAAATCTGCTGGATCTTGCTTTAGGTTATTCTCACAACATCATATTTGAAATACCTAAAGAACTGAAAGTGGAAACTTCCCAGGAAAAAGGTAAGAACCCGATGATCAAATTAACCAGTATCGATAAGCAATTACTCGGACAGGTTTGTGCAAAGATCCGCAGTTTACGTAAGCCTGAACCATACAAAGGTAAGGGTGTGAAGTTTGAAGGTGAGGTTCTGAGAAGAAAAGCTGGTAAATCTGCCGGTAAATAATTAAGCGCATAATAACTCGTTTCCGGCAGCATCGGGAACATAAATAACAGAATTATGAACAATAAAGCAAGTGCAAGACAAAAGATAAAGTTCCGCATCCGTAAAAAGATCAATGGTTCTACTGCCACTCCACGTTTGAGTGTTTTCAGAAGCAATACCGATATCTATGCACAATTAATTGACGATACAACCGGTACTACCATTGCCGCTGCATCTTCAAAACAAAAAGATATCACCGCACAGAAAGCGCCTAAAATTGATAAAAGTAAAATGGTGGGTGAAGCCATCGCAAAAAAAGCTACTGAATTAGGTATCAAAGAGGTTGTTTTCGATCGTAATGGTTATGTTTACCATGGCCGCGTGAAAGCAGTTGCTGAAGGTGCAAGAGAAGGCGGACTGAATTTCTAATACAAACTTTTTAATAAGCATATACATGTCTAATAAATTAATCAACAATAAGATCAAAGCCGGCGACCTGGAATTAAAAGAAAAGGTTGTTGCAATTAACCGTGTGGTTAAAACTACCAAAGGCGGTCGTGCCTTCAGTTTTTCTGCACTGGTAGTTGTGGGTAATGAAGCCGGAGTGGTTGGCCATGGTTTGGGTAAAGCTAAAGAAGTACAGGAAGCCATCACTAAAGGAATTGAAGATGCAAAAAAGAACCTGATAAGGGTTCCGGTAATGCATGGTACAATACCTCACGATCAGTTGAGCAAAGAAGGCGCAGCTAAAGTGCTGATCAAGCCGGCCGCTCATGGTACAGGTGTGATCGCAGGAGGCAGCATGCGTGCTGTTCTGGAGAGCGCTGGTATTACCGACGTTCTTGCAAAAAATCTTGGATCAGCTAATCCGCACAACGTGGTTAAAGCTACTTTCAAAGCTCTTGCTACTTTACGCCAGCCGATCGAGATCTCAAAAACACGTAACATTTCTCTGAAAAAAGTTTTCAACGGGTAATCCGCTGACAAAATAATAACACAGTTATGAAAAAGATAAGAGTAACCCAGGTTAAAAGTGTGATCGACAGATCTGAACGCCAGAAGCGCACTATGATTGCATTGGGTTTGAAAAAAATGAATGCTACTGTAGAAGTAGAAGCAACTCCCCAGATTTTAGGAATGGTAACTAAGGTAAACCACCTGATTAAAGTGGAAGAAGTAGCATAATTATTTAAAATTTTAAATTTTGAATGATAGATTAATAACATTCAACATTTATAATTTATAATTCATAATAATTTTAAGCGAGGGGTGATTCCCCGAAAGTATAAAATCACATAAAATGAAATTACACACACTCAGACCAGCGAAAGGTGCAACTCATAAAGAAAAGCGTATCGGACGTGGTGAAGCAAGCGGAAAAGGCGGAACTTCTACAAAAGGTAATAAAGGTGGACAAAGCCGTGCCGGTTACAAAAGTAAGAAAGCACATGAAGGCGGACAGATGCCGATTCAACGTCGTATCCCTAAGCGTGGATTTACCAACATCAACAGAATTGAATTTAAAGTATTCAATATCGGTCAGATCGATCATATCTCTGAAAAATATGGTATTACCGAATTCAATGCTCAGAACTTATACATCAACGGATTGATCAGCCAGACTGATATTATCAAGATCTTAGGTAACGGCGAACTGAAAGGCAAATTTGCCTTTACTGTAACTGCTGTGAGCGCAAAAGCAAAAGCTGCTATTGAAGCTGCCGGAGGTTCTGTAGAGATTGTTAAATAATTTACCCGATATTTGCCCGGCGCATTTATTCAAATGCGTGCTTCTTTTTTAGAGCAACCATTAAATCGACTTAATTCTGTGAAGAAATTCATTAAAACATTAAAGAATATCTGGAGCATTGATGAGCTGCGCAATAAGATACTTTTTACCTTATTGCTGCTTTTCATTTACCGTATAGGTTCCTATATCGTATTGCCCGGAATAGACCCGAATAAACTGGCCAATCTTACCCAGAGTACGCAAGGCGGTATGCTTGGATTACTGGATGCATTTGTAGGAGGCGCTTTTTCTAAAGCTTCCATTTTTGCATTAGGTATCATGCCTTATATCTCTGCTTCTATCTTTATGCAGTTGGTCACCATCCTCGTACCACAAATGGCTAAGATTCAGAAAGAAGGGGAAAGCGGAAGAAAAAAAATCAACCAGTGGACACGTTATCTTACCGTACTGGTTACAGCTTTCCAGGCTGCAGCTTATATAGGTTACCTGAAAAGTCCGGGTAATGTAGGTGCGCTGATTCCTGCATTTGAATCTTATTTCTGGGTATCAACTGTTGTATTATTAACCGTAGGTACATTATTCGTAATGTGGCTGGGTGAAAAAATAACAGATAAAGGTTTGGGTAATGGCACTTCGCTCATCATTATGATCGGAATCCTTGCCCGTCTACCACAATCGTTCATGCAGGAAGTAGGGGCCCGTACTACAAGAGGTCCGGGTGGATTATTAATATTATTGATTGAAGTGGTATTCCTGATAGGTGTTATCATGGGATTGATCATGCTGGTTCAGGGTACACGTAAAGTGGAAGTGAATTATGCAAAACAACTGGTTGGAAACCGCCAGATGGGCGGAGCCAGAAACTTTCTTCCTTTAAAAGTGAATGCTGCCGGTGTAATGCCGATCATCTTCGCTCAGGCAATCTTATTCTTACCTACTATTTTCTCCGGATTTACAGGTGAAGGCTGGGCAAGATATTTTACGGATCATACCAACATCGTTTATATGATCGTGTATTCTATCTGTGTAATTGCATTCACATTCTTATATACGGCGCTTATTTTCAATCCGAAACAAATGGCAGATGAACTGAAACGCAACAACGGATTTATTCCGGGTGTTAAACCGGGTCAGCCTACTGCAGATTATATTGGAACGATTATGGACCGGATTACTTTACCAGGTGCTGTACTTCTAGCATTGGTAGGTATTTTGCCGGGTGTTTTCCAGCTGGCTTTCGGAATGTCTCAGGGATTCTCCACTTTCTTTGGCGGAACATCTCTGCTGATCATGGTTGGTGTAATTTTAGATACATTACAACAAATCGAAACACAGTTACTGATGCGTCAGTACGATGGTTTAATGAGCAGTGGCAGGATGCAGGGACGCCAGGCACTGACCACATCAGGGATGTAATTTTTAAAAAGAATATATTTTATGCAAACCCTGGCTATGCCGGGGTTTGTTTTAATTTTAATAAATGATACGGTATAAAACAAAGGAAGAAATCGAGATCATGCGTCACAGTTGCCGGCTGGTTGGTATGGCACAGGCGGAAATTGCCAAAATACTTAAACCGGGCATTAACACACTTCAACTGAATAAAGTGGCCGAAGAATTCATCATGGACAATGGTGGATATCCAACTTTTAAAAATTATCATGGTTATCCTTATGCTACCTGTATATCTGTAAATGATATGATCGTTCATGGCTTTCCCAATAGCAATGAATTGAAAGACGGTGATATCGTTTCTGTGGATATCGGAATTTTTAAAAATGGTTTTCATGGCGACAGTGCCTATACATTCGCAATAGGAGAGATATCCGATGAAATAAAACAATTATTACGCGTAACTAAAGAAGCCTTATACCTCGGTGTTGAAAAAGCGGTTTCCGGAAACCGTGTAGGAGATATCGCTAATGCAATCCAGGAACATACGGAGAAAAAACATGGATATGGTGTAGTAAGAGAACTGGTGGGTCATGGTTTGGGTAAAGACCTTCATGAAGATCCACAAGTACCTAATTACGGCAAGAAAGGTTCGGGTGCCAAACTGAAAGAAGGTATGGTACTCGCTATAGAACCCATGATCAATTTAGGCGTACGCGATATCAGTTATGATGAAGATGGATGGACGATCCGTACACGTGACCATAAAGTTTCTGCCCATTTTGAACATGATGTTTGTGTAATGAAAGGGAAGCCTGATATTCTTTCTACTTTCGAATATACAGAAGCCGCAGAACGTGCCAATACCAATCTTACATCCAATTACGGTTTACTGGTAACAGCATGAAAACGCTGATCGTTGTTGGTGGAGGTGCCGCAGGTTTTTTCTGTGCCGTAAATGCCGCACGTTTATGTCCGCAGCTGAAAGTGATCATAGTTGAAAAATCAGATAAACTTCTTTCCAAAGTTAAAATCAGCGGGGGCGGAAGATGTAACGTTACGCATGACTGTACATCCATTTCTGAAATGGCTGCCTGCTACCCGAGAGGCGAAAAATTTCTTAAAAAAGCGTTCCATCATTTTTTTGTAAAAGATACTATACAATGGTTTGAGGAACGTGGTGTAAAGTTAAAATCAGAGCCGGATGGCCGGATGTTCCCTGTTACAGATTCTTCAC
>JANNZE010000123.1:0-2817 GCA_031410455.1 Chitinophagaceae bacterium
GAATATTTTCCTACCCAAGAACCCGTATTTGGTTTTACCCATTCATCTGCACCCAGATCAGGATTGGTTCCATTGCGGGTATTGCCATCCATATCTTCTGTAAAGCCCGTTATCGGCGTTCCAAGATTGCTGAGTGTGATATTAGATGCAGGTACAATGTGCAGATCTGTTGCAGCTGTAAATACCGGTAAAATATTTACCGAGTTGGCATTGCCGCCAAAACCGGTAACCAGATCAGATAATAAAGTACGGTCTACAGTTATATAAGCAATATCTGCACTGGAAACGTAATAATCATTGTAATTAATGGAAGAAAAATTGTTATTGGCAGCCATACTCATGATGGCATAATGTTTTCCGGTTTGTGTTTGGGTATTTATAAATAGATTGTTGCGCAGGTTTACGGAACCTGTGGTTAATGAAGTTAATAAAAATGCAGACGGATACCCGCTTGCCGTTTGATTGGAGTTGAGAGCAACAGAATTAAAATAGATATTATATCCTCCGCCATTATCAGCCACCATGCCATAACCATTTTCATCATAATTACGGCTTGTATACCCATAGGCCGTTACATCTGAAACAGCATTATTATAAATATTAAGATTGGCAGCAGTTGAAGAAGATCCTAAGTAGATTCCATTTGCGCCCCATCCGGAAGAACTGGTATTTTTAATATTGTAAATTTTATTTTTATAAATATTGCCTCCTGAAATAGTTCCATATACACCTATACCGGTTGAGGTAGTTGAGCTGGTTGATGTAATTCCATTGATGATATTATTGAAAACTTCTACACCAGCCTGCTGATAAATTTCAATGCCCGACCAGCTTAGTTTTTCACCTGTTATAGTAGATCCGATCACATTATTCGAAATAACAGTTCCTGTTTCATTACCTGTTGGCCCAACTACCGCAATACCTGTTTGCGCAGATTTTACAGAATTGTTTGAATAAGTATTGTTTGCGTTGGCAGCTTCCGCAACGTCACCCACCAGGGTTCCGCTGCTCATTAAAGCCGTAAAAGTTGTGGTAGGTGAATTGCCTTTCAATGCACAATTTATGATCTTGTTATTGGTAGCACCGTTGGTAGCGCTGAAACTGTTCAGCCATATAATTGTGCTGGTTGTTGTATTGGTACTGGTGTTAATAATGGAGAGATCACGCGTAGAACCTCCGGTTGTATTGGATCCGTCAATAGTTACAAAATCAGCACCATTCAATCTGATAATTGCCACACTTGAAGACCCTGTAATAGTTGGAGTTTTTCCTGCTGCGGGTTTTATGCTGAGCGTATTTACTGCGCTGGCTGCTGCATTTGGTAATATGGTAATGGGAAAAGTTTCGGATGTGCTGTAACTGTTATCTATTAAAGAAAATGTAATCGGCCCGCCAATGCATTGCGTATTGTAAGCATTTACCGCTGCTGTTAAGGTAGTATAGTTTCCTCCTGCACCCACAGTATATGTTCCGGATAGCACAGCACCAACAGTTACAGAAACTGTAGTGGAAGCTGAACAACCCGATGCAGTTTCCAAAACTGTAACGGTATAGGTTACAGATGAACTTATTCCGCTGGCGGTAGGATTGGCTATGCCGGTATTATCAAGAAAAGTGGAAGGTGACCAGACATAGCTGTATGCGGCAGGATAAAATGCCCAGGCTTCTGAAGATACATTCCATACAACATTATTTCTTCCGGGTGCGGCAACACCTAGCGTACCGGACGCATTTTCAATACCCATTGTTTTGGCAAGGCTGCCACCATTATCGTTCACAGTTCCTGCTGCAATTTCTATGTGGTTATCCGATTCATATAATCTTATCTGGCCTGTTATCACACCTGTACTTCCTGATAAGAAATTCAGATTATAATAGTCCATCACAAAAATCCTGTTGGGTGAAGTACCATTGGTAAAATAGCGAACAAATGCCCCGGTATTTACAGAAGGATCAACTTCAAGGTCACGCCATGCCAGTGCAATTACGTTATTAGGCGTTGTTGCGGAAGGTAACGTTTGTGGTGTAATAGACGAATTATTATTTTGCAAAGTGATATAACCATTAGAATTGGCATATACCTGTGTGATGGCCTGCCCATAAAAATTAAATCCAAATGGCAGGTTGATGGCTGCTGAAATCCCGTCATCCACATAAGTATTCCAAATGGTTGTTGTTACAGATTGAGGCACCAGGCTATTATACACAACCGGGGATACCGAATATCCGGAGCTGGCTGATGCCTGCAATTGCGACGTTCCGCTGCATACAATGGCCGGAGAAGCAGTTGCCGTTACAAGAGGCGCAGCATTTACCGAAAAAGTAAAGGTGGCTGTACCCGAACAACTTCCGGAAGTATAGGCATAACTTATAGTAAAACTACCGGTTACACCTGCAGGTATGTTTATCTGGCCGGTTGAAGCATTAATGGTAACACCCCCGGAACTGATGGTAAATGTTCCACCTGCCGGGCCTGTTAATGTTACAGATTTAATACCTGCACCTGAACAAAATACTGAAGCGCCATAGCTTATTGTGGCAGATGGCAAAGTATTTACGGCAATGCTTAGCGTTGTTTCAGCGCCAGTGCCGCATGTATTTACCGGGGTTACCGTAATTATGCCGTTGGTGGCACCCGGGGCAAACGAAATACTGTTGGAGGATGAAGTTGTGGTTGCCGTAAATGATGCTCCTGTTCCGGAATATGACCAGGTATAAGATGTAGCTCCTGTAACAGGTGTCAAAGAATAGGTATAGCTATTGTTAGGACATACAGCTGTATTACCGGAAATCACACCGGCGGCAGAGGGAGGATCT
>JANNZE010000124.1:0-1742 GCA_031410455.1 Chitinophagaceae bacterium
CTGCGGTTCTTACGGTGATCGGTTTCTCCATGAATGATACGGTGATTGTATTTGACCGTATACGTGAATACAGCAGAGATATGAAAGGTGCTTCTAAAACAACTATCATCAACTCTGCAATCAATGATACATTAAGCCGTACAGTAATGACGTCATTAACGGTATTTTTAACCTTATTGATCTTATTCATCTTTGGCGGAGAAGTTACAAGAGGATTCGCCTTTGCCATGCTGATTGGTGTGGTTACCGGAACTTACTCTTCCATTTTTGTAGGAGCACCGGTACTGATTGATTTTGCAAAAGACAAACCACTGGGTGCGGCTGCAGAAAAAAAGCCGGCTCCTAAAGCAAAACAGGCATTAGCTTAATAAACATATTCCATTAAAAAAGCCCGTTGAATAATATCAGCGGGCTTTTTTAATTCATTAGTTTTTTTAAACAGCGAAACTGGTTCCGCAACCACACGTTGCACTGGCATTGGGATTTTTAAAAGTGAATCCCCTGGCATTCAAACCACCTTCCCAATTTACTTCCATTCCTGTAAGGTAGATCGCATGCGACCTGTCCATGATACAAGGAATTTCCTGTATAGAAAATGTTTCATCATTTTGTGCAGGTTCATCAAATTCCAGGATATATGTCATCCCGCTGCAACCGCCGCCCTTCACGCCTACTCGTAATTTTTTTGCCTGGTCAAATCCATCTTCCTTCATCAGTCTTTTAATTTCCTGAATTGCTGATGCCGTAAATGTGACCGGTATCTGAATTGTTGTTTCCATACAATGTAATTGAACTACAAAGTTACATTTAACAGAATGGGCTGCCATTTATTCTATTTTCGAAAGCAGGAAATTGTTGGCCAACGAATAGTTATTTTTGCAACATAATTATAAACTATGGGAATATCACTTGCCGACATGCAGGGCGCATTAACTTTTGTAAGCATGATCGCATTTGTATGGCTTCTGATTGAATTCAAAGGAATGAAAGAGGCTATCAGAGAAAGAATGGGAATCAATAATGAAACGGTAAAACTCCAGTTACAGGGCTATGAAAGACTGAGTGTATATACAGAACGCAATGGATTGAAAAGCCTGGTAAACAGGTTACAGCAGGGTGGTGAAAGTGCGGCGATGTTACATGCGGCCATGATCGAATCATTAAAAACGGAATACGACTATAATGTAAGCCAGCAGATATATGTTGCTCCGGAAGTATGGAATGCGGTAACCAAATTACGTGATCAGAATATTTATGTAATAAACCAGCTGGCAGCCGGTTTATTACCGGGAGCTACTGGATTGGATCTTGCCAAACGAGTGATTGAATACAGTATGTCACCCAATGCCGAACTGAATGCAATCGTGCTAGACGCGATTCAGTTTGAAGCCAAAAAACTGCTTAAATAAAATTTATGTCTGAACAAATACATGCCACAGATTCCGGTATAGAAATAAAGGAAGTATATACGCAGAAAGATGTGCTTCTAATGATGGATGAATTACCAGGGGAATTTCCATTCACAAGAGGCGTTCAGCCCACCATGTACAGGGGAAGATTATGGACGATGCGGCAATACGCAGGGTTCTCTACCGCTGAAGAAAGCAATAAACGTTATCATTATTTACTGGCGCAGGGTGTTAGTGGTTTGAGTGTGGCCTTCGATCTTCCAACGCAGATCGGTTACGACAGTGACCATGAACTGGCCAATGGTGAAGTAGGTAAAGTAGGAGTAGCCATTG
>JANNZE010000125.1:0-4643 GCA_031410455.1 Chitinophagaceae bacterium
CAATCGGCATCAGTATTTACGATGCAGAAAACGATAAATATCTCTACCGTTATAATGCTGATAAATATTTTGTACCTGCCAGCAATGTAAAACTTTTTACAGCGTATGCCGCACTGCTCTTTTTACCAGATTCTATTCCCGGAATTAAGGTAATGGAAAACCAGGATGCTGTATACATTGCCCCTACAGGCGATCCTACTTTTTTACATCCTTCTTTTCCCACACAACGGGTGTATGATTTTTTAAAAAATACATCTAAAAGCATATATATATTAAAAGAAAAAAATACTTTTCAAAAATGGGGAAATGGATGGTTGTGGGATGATTATAACGATGCTTATATGCCTGAACGGTGTGCTTTTCCTGTTTACGGTAATGTTGTAAAATTTGATAATGATAAGATCTCCATTCCGGTCTTCAGAGATTCTTTGAAATACCCGGTTCCTGATAATTACAATCCCGATCAATTCTTTTCTGTAAGGAGACAATTCTACAGCAATCAATTTATTTTTTCTGAGGCAGCTGAAAAACAAAAACCGGTTGCTGTTCCATTTATAACTTCTGATGCCTTATCCTGCAAATTTTTGAGCGACACATTACACAAAAATATTTCAATTACAAATAATACTCCTGATCCGGTAGCCTCCAGAACATACTATATCAATTCTCAAAGCAGGGATACGGTTTTGGCTATGATGATGCACAACAGCGATAATTTTTTAGCAGAGCAACTGATGCTGATAATGAGTAAGCAACAATACGGGATCATGACAGATGCCATCCTGGACTCTCTTTCTGCCGGTTTGCTGAAAGATATTCCACAACCAATGAAATGGAAAGATGCATCGGGATTAAGCCGTTACAATCAATGTACACCGGATGATATCATATACGTGCTGCAAAAAATGAAAATGAAAATCGGAATAAAAAAACTGGATGAAATATTACCAAAAGGAAATGAGGGCACGCTTAAAAATTATTTCATTACAGAAGATTCAGCCATACATGCAAAGACAGGATCGATGAGCAATATTTATTGTTTGAGCGGATACATGATTACCAGAAAAAATAAATTGCTGTTTTTTTCTATTCTTGCCAATAATATTCCCGGGCTATTATCCGATGCACGCAGAAAAATAGAAACTTTTTTAAAAGCATTAAGAGCACTGTGATCAGCGACCGAACATTTTATCCAGTTCTGATTTACTGAAGGTCATATAGGTTGGTTTGCCATTCGGAGAAATATTCGGCACCTCACATTGCATGAGATCATATACCAAAGCCTGCATTTCTTTTTCAGATAAAGCTGTCCCACTTTTAATGGCCTGTTGCAAAGCCATGGTGCGCAACAATTTTTCCCGGTTGGTAAATTTCATTTCCGTACTGAAATGTTTATACTGATCCAGTATCCGTTCGATCACCTCTTTTTCATTTCCATTCACCAATCCGGCAGGTGTTCCCTGTATAATGAAAGTATTATTACCAAAAGGTTCCAGCTGAAATCCCAGCAGGTTCATATCCGGAATAAGTTCCATCAGCAATACAGCATCTGAAGCAGTTAGTTCAATATTAACCGGAAAAAGACTTTGCTGAGTAGCGATCGCCTTTCCATCCATGGCTTTGATAAAGCGTTCATATAAAATTCGTTCATGTGCATTTTGCTGCTGTACGAGCATATAGCCATTTTCATTCTGTACAACAATGTAGGATTGATGGATCTGCATAACATCCTGCAATTCCACAGCAGGTTTATGCAATACCTGTTGTGCCGGAATAAAAGCTTCTGTATTCTTTGCAGCAGGCTCATAAAAATCTTTCCAGTGTTTAAGATCGCTTTTCTTTTCTATAAAATGCGCCTGGTGCTTTTGCGTAAATGAATTGAATAAAGGCGCAGCAGTAGTAGCCGATCTTGTTTGTTCTGATTGAGGTTTTGACACTGCATCCAGTTGCTGGATGGAAGCATCCAGTTCAAAATCAAGCGTAGGTGTGATGCTGAATTGTGCCAGTGCATGTTTTACAGCAGATTGCACAAATGCATAAATGATCTTCTCATCCTCAAATTTAATTTCCTGCTTTGTGGGATGAACATTGATGTCTACTACAGAAGGATCCAGGTCTATAAAGATCGTATACATCGGAAAGCTATCCTTTGGGATCATTTCCGAAAAAGCATTCATCACTGCATGATTGAGGTATGCGCTTTTTATAAAACGATTGTTTACAAAAAAATACTGATCGCCTCTTGTCTTCTTCGCCGTTTCCGGTTTTCCCACGAACCCCGTGATATTCATATAATCCGTTTGTTCGCTCACAGCCACCAGTTTGGCCGCATAATTATTTCCGAGTATCTGGATGATCCTTTGTTTTAATGAACCTTTTTCTAAATGAAAAACTTCCTGTCCGTTTGAGACCAGTGAAAAAAATATATCCGGAAAAGCCATTGCGATCCTGATAAATTCATCCACAATATGTCTTAATTCGGCTGCATTGCTTTTTAAAAAATTCCGCCGGGCAGGAACATTGAAGAAAAGATTCTTCATGGAAATGCTTGTTCCGCCGTTAAATGCCACCGGCTCCTGATTTTTAACAAAACTATTTTCAATTTCTATGAACACACCGGATGCATCTTCCTGCCGTTTTGTTTTCAGTTCAACCTGCGAAACTGCTGCAATACTGGCCAGTGCCTCCCCTCTGAATCCCATCGTTTTAATGCGGAAAAGATCTTCAATATTTTTGATCTTGGAAGTAGCATGACGTTCAAACGCCATCCTGGCGTCGGTTTCACTCATTCCTTTACCATTATCGATCACCTGTACCAATGCTTTGCCCGCATCGTTTACGATCAATGTAATATGATCGGCTCCGGCGTCCACGGCGTTTTCCATGAGTTCCTTTACAGCACTGGCCGGCCGTTGAATCACCTCGCCTGCAGCTATCTGGTTGGCGATGTTATCCGGTAACAATTGAATTATATCAGGCAAAATGGTGAAATTTGTAACATCAAAAATAACACATCCCATTCACTGAAAATGCGCTACTTCCAAACCATTATACTTTTAGCTGCCTGTTTATTTTCTTTTGCCCAGAAAAAGCCAATCCCGACTCAACTGGCAGCACGTTGGGCAGACAGTGTTTATCATTCTCTAACACCGGAACAACGCATTGCTCAGCTGATGGTGGTAAGATTGTCGAGCCTCGATGTAAAAAATAATAAAGTAACTTTTTACGACCAGCAGGTAACAGATCTTATCAATAAATATAATATAGGTGCGATCTGTTTATTCCAGGGATCTCCTGTGCGCCAGGCGGAACTTTTAAATGGTTTTCAAAAAATAGCGCAAACGCCCATAATGGTTTGCATCGATGCTGAATGGGGTGTCGGACAAAGATTCCTGGATTCGGTGATGATGCTTCCCAAACAAATGATGTTAGGAGCTATGAAAGAACCTGCGCTGATGCTGGAATATGGAAAGATCGTTGCAGAACAATGTAAACGTATGGGCATTCACGTAAATTATGCACCGGATGCTGACGTTAATAACAATCCGAAAAATCCAGTGATCAATGACCGTAGTTTCGGAGAAGATAAATACAAAGTTGCGGCCTTTGCCATCGCCTATATGAAAGGCATGCAAAAAAACGGCATCATGGCCTGTGCAAAACATTTTCCCGGCCATGGTGATGTAGTAGCCGATTCACATTTTGATCTTCCGGTCATTAATAAATCACTGACACAACTGGACTCACTTGAATTATATCCATTCCGTGCTTTGTTCAGTGCCGGTGTGGAGAGTGCGATGATGGCACATCTTTATATTCCTGCGATTGAGAACAGACCAAATATGGCCACTTCTCTTTCTGCCAAAAATGTGACAAAACTTTTGAGAGATGATTTGCATTTTGAGGGACTTACTTTTACAGATGCACTGGATATGCAGGCCGTACAGAAATTTTTTCCTGAAGGAGAATCATCTGTTGAGTCGCTGATTGCCGGTAATGATATGCTGTGTTTACCAGCCGATGTACCGCAAAGTATATCAAAAATAAAATCAGCTATTGAAAATAAGCGCCTGAGCTGGGATGATATAGCATTGCATTGCAAAAAAGTGCTGATGGCGAAATATTATTACGTGATTGGTAATTCAGGGCAGGTATCCACAGAGAATCTTACCCGTGATCTGAATGCAAATGTTTATGAGATGCGGAAGAAAGTTGCCGCAGAATCTATTACTTTATTATCCGGAAAAAATAAGTCCTTTTTTCCTTTACAGAATAATGGAAAGAATAAAATAGCTTATGTAGGTATTGGATTAAAGTCGGAAAATGCTTTTTCCCTGCGCATGAAAAAAGATTATGATGCTGCTGTTTTTTTTAGCAGCTTATCACCTGATTCAATTTCTGTAAGAAAACTAACAGATAGTTTAACAGGAAAGTATGACAAGATCATTATAGGAATTCACAATATCAACAGGCGTCCGGCCAATAATTTTGACATTAGTAAAAATGCTGTACAACTTGTAAAAAATATCAGTTCTGCAGAAAGTATCATTTTACTTTTCGGCAATGCGTATGCATCTGTTAACTGGTGCAATTCAGAAAACCTGGTGGTATGTTATGAGGATGATGCAGCTGTACATATAACG
>JANNZE010000126.1:0-6745 GCA_031410455.1 Chitinophagaceae bacterium
AAATACTGGTGTAATAGCCGTTCTTCGTGCGTTCGCTGATGATCTGCTCAATGGCATTTTCGCCCACACCTTTCAGTTTATTCAAACCAAAACGGATCTCGCCTCTTTTATTGACAGCAAATCCATCCTGCGATTCATTGATATCAGGGCCAAGTACCTTAATGCCCATACGTTTACACTCTTCCATAAAGAAAGTGATCTTCTCTGTATTACCGGCGTGGTTCAGAACGGCTGCCATGTATTCGGAAGGATAGTAGGCTTTCAGGTAAGCGGTCTGATACGCCACATAAGCATAACAGGTGGAATGCGATTTATTGAATGCATACTGGGCAAATGCCTCCCAGTCGGTCCATATTTTTTCGAGTATTTTTTCCGGATGATTTTTGGCCATAGCTCCAGCCATGAAATCACCTTTCATTTTATCCAGGGTTTTGCGGTCTTTCTTTCCCATCGCTTTACGAAGGATATCCGCCTGGCCTTTTGAAAATCCTGCCAGTTTCTGCGACAGCAACATCACCTGTTCCTGGTATACCGTAATGCCATACGTTTCCTGCAGGTATTCTTCCATTTCAGGTAGATCATACGAAACTTCTTCACGGCCGTGTTTACGGGCAATGAATTTAGGTATGTAACTCATAGGACCAGGGCGATACAAGGCGTTCATCGCGATGAGGTCATCAAATTTATCGGGCTTTAATTCACGCAGGTATTTTTGCATACCCACACTTTCAAACTGAAAAGTTCCATTGGTGTCACCACGCTGGTATAACTGATATGCTTTTTCATCATCTAGCGGTAAATAATCAATGTCAATCTCAACACCATGATGCTGTTTGATCAGTTTCAGTGACGTTTTAAGAATGCTCAGGGTTTTCAAACCCAGGAAATCCATTTTGATAACACCAGCTTCCTCAATAGATCCTCCTTCAATCTGTGTTAACCAAAGATCAGAATCTTTTGATGTAGCGATCGGAATTAATTCTGTAAGGTCTTTCGGTGCAATGATGATGGCTGAGGCGTGCACACCGGTATTGCGTACCGATCCTTCCAGTATTTCTGCCTCGTGTAATATCTGTGATAAAAGATCTTTGCCATTATAGATCTCTCTTAATTTTTTTACATTGTCAATATCTTCAGGAATGAGCTGTTCTTTTTCTTCCAGCGATTTTTCTCCTGTCTTTTCTGCTTCTTTATTCGTGATAGGAGCATGTAACAATCTTTTTAAGACAATACCCGGGCGTTCCGGAACCAGTTTCGATAAAGCCCTGCTTTCTGCAATGGGAAGATCCATCACACGGGCAACATCGGCAATACTGCTCTTGGCAGCCATGGTGCCATATGTGATGATCTGTGCTACCTGGTTCTTTCCATATTTCTGCACCACATAATCGATCACTTTCTGCCGGCCTTCATCATCAAAGTCTGTATCAATATCGGGCATGCTCTTGCGTTCCGGATTCAGGAAACGCTCAAACAGCAAATTGTATTTGATAGGATCTATGTTAGTGATGCCGATGCAATACGCTACTACACTTCCTGCAGCAGAACCACGGCCCGGCCCTACAAATACACCGATCTCTTTTCCTTTATTGATGAAATCACTCACAATAAGAAAGTAGCCGGCAAAGCCCATTTTTTCAATTACGTCCAGTTCAAACTGTATGCGTTCTTCGGCCTCCGGAGTAAGCACCTGGTAACGGTTTTTGGCTCCGGCCCATGTGAGGCTTGCCAGGTATTCATCCTGTGATTTGAAATTGGAAGGAACCACGAAGTGTGGCAATAAAATATCTCTCTTCAGATCCAGCAGGTCAATTTTCCCTACGATCTCATTGGTATTATCAATGGCTTCCGGAAGATCATGAAAAACCTTCGACATCTCTTCCGTTGTTTTCAAAAAGAACTGATCGTTCGGAAATGCAAAACGTGTATTTCCTTTTTTTACATCATCGTCGGTAAATTCTCTTGCCGGCGGAGTTTTTTGTAATTCACCGGTATTGATACAAAGTAAAATATCATGTGCTGTAAAATCTTTCTGGTCCACATAATGACTATCATTACTGGCGATCACTTTAACATTATACTTTTTGGCATATTTCAGCAGGATAGCATTCACTTTGTCCTGTTCCGGCATACCATGACGTTGCAGTTCCACATAATAATCATCCTGAAAAATATTCAGCCACCATTTGAATTCATTTTCGCCTTCCTCTTCTCCTTTTTTCAGTATGGTTTGCGGTACCAGTGCACCAAGACAGCAGGTAGTGGCAATCAAACCTTCATGGTATTTATGAATAAGCGTTTTGTCGATACGTGGATATTTGGAATACATTCCTTCGATATATCCGAGAGAAGTAAGCTTTACCAGGTTCTGGTAACCCTGTGCATTTTTAGCCAATAAAATCTGGTGATGTCGTGGATCTCTTTCTTCTTTGCTGAACGATTTACGGGTTCTGTCCTGTGTGATGTAAAATTCACAACCCACAATAGGTTTTACTTTAAGTGAACCGTCGCTGTTTTTATGGTTATAAGCCTCTTTTACAAATTCAAAAGCACCAAACATGTTGCCGTGATCACTGATGGCCAGGGAAGGCATTCCGTCTGCAATGGCCTTTTTATACAGGTTTTTGATAGATGCAGCGCCATCTAACAGGGAATATTGGGTGTGAACATGCAGGTGCGAAAACTTCATTTTTCAGTATATTCTGTGTAAAACCTTCTTGATAAAAAGTGTGATCGTATTTAAAGGAGGGCAGGCCATGCCTTTATTTATGCAAATATCGTATTCCTGTTCCTCAACTTTGAGCGCTATTTTCCACATTATATGTCAAAATTTCCCTGGTCAGTTGCCGGAAAAATGATAAAGCCTATCTTTGCCACCGGATTCAACAATTGACTAACATAGTTTGTAGGACAGGAAACTTAGAAGATTAGAAATACAACAACTGAATTTTTGAAGAGTTGGAGTTAAGGTTAATAACATAAGGTAAAGTCGTACATACGTCTAAACCAACATTTAACGTATGAAAAACATATTTTTTGTTTCTGTTGCGGTTTGCATTTTTTCAGGAACATCATACAAGGCGGAAGCACAAAAATCGCTTCGTTTCATAGATAATATCGAAATGATGGGGGAAAAAGTTGTGTCCGCAAATTCAATTTCCACGCCGGAAACATCTTCCAATACAGCATCTGATGTGAAATTATCCACCACAGAGATGTGCACATCTTTACAATTCAAGTATGCACAGATCACGGAACAGGAAGTGGAGAACATTCAAAATAAGAGATTATATCTTCTCATTGAAGACTGGTACAATACGCGTTACCGGATGGGTGGTAACTCCCGTAAGGGGATCGATTGCAGCTCATTTGCCGCAATGCTCGCGGATGCCATGTACAATACCTGCCTCGCCAGAACGGCAAGAGAACAGTATAACGAGACCAACCGTATTTCTGAAGCTGAACTGAAAGAAGGTGACCTCGTATTTTTCAATACACGCGGAGGCGTCAGTCATGTGGGAATGTACCTGGCCAACGGATATTTTGTTCATGCGAGTTCCAGCAATGGAGTGATCATCAGCAGCCTGGCTGAATCCTATTACCAGAACCGTTATGTAGGAGCCGGAAGAATTGTAGCCTCAACAGCTGCAGTTAACTGTAATTGATCCTAAAGAAATTTCATTCGTATATAAAAGTTGGGATCGGCTTCCACAGGAAAAATAAATTCTTTGCGTTTTAATTTTTGGGGTGAGGTGGTTGGATATATGAAAATGTATTTTCCTTTTTTATCTTTTATTTTCAGGGGCATATCAAAGTGATTCACGCAATTTGTCCAGCGGTAACTAATGTATTTTTCATCCTTTTTAATTTCCAGAACGGGTATTAAAACCGTTCTCAGATACTGATCAAATAATTTTGAAAAATCGATATTTGCGGATGTGGATATATATTGTTCCACATCTTTTGTATCAACGGTCTGGTGATAAAACTTTTTATTCAATCCTCTTAATATATTTCTGAATTTTTCATCATCATTTATGATCTGCCGGATCATGTGGATCATGTTTCCCCCTTTGAAATACATGTCACCACTGCCTTCTTTATTAACCCCATATTTTCCGATGATGGGAATATCATTGGAAATAATTTTTCTCACTCCCTGCACATATGCATTGGAAGCATCTTTTCCGAAATAATATTCTGTGAACAATGTTTCACCATAATCTGCAAAACCTTCATGCACCCACATATCGGCAATGTCTTTTGTTGTAATGTTGTTGGAAAACCATTCATGGCCGCTTTCATGTACTACAATAAAATCCCATTTCATGCCCCAACCCGTACCTGACAGATCTTTCCCTGCATATCCGTTTTGAAAACCATTTCCGTATGCGATCGCTGATTGATGTTCCATGCCGAGATACGGTGCTTCTACCAGCTTGTAACCATCTTCATAAAAAGGAAAAGGACCGAACCAGTATTCAAATGCCTTCATCATTTTACGTGCATCCGTAAATTGTTTTTTTGCTTTTGCAAGATTGTAATCCAGCACCCAGTACTGCATATCCAGTTTTCCTTTTTCTCCTGCATATTGTTCTTCATAGGAAACATATTTTCCGATGTATGGAACGATGTTGTAATTGTTGATAGGACTGATCACTTTCCAGGAGTACATAGTTTTATCAGGACTGACTTTTTTCATTTCCATTAATCTTCCATTTGCCACGGCCATTAATGTATCAGGAACGATCATACGCATCACAGCGCCACTGTCCGGTTCATCGCTTTGTATGTCTTTGCACGGATACCATACACTGGCACCTGTTCCCTGGCATGCTACACTCATCCAGGGACGATTCAACTGATCTTTCTCCCAGATCCAGCCGCCATCCCATGGAGGTCTTACAGCTTCCACAGGTTTGCCATGAAAATAAATGGTGATCTCATTTACACCAGGCCGTAATTTGAACATGGCAGCAGAATCCCTAAGCATCACCCAGTACACATTTCCTTCACGGCTGAAAGAAATATTTTTCTCATAATTTTTTATGCTGTCGATCATCATAGGTTGCTGCAAATCGATCTGCATCAGTTTCGTTCCTTTATCAAAAAAGGAGATGACATTTTTTCCCTGAATAGTTTTAGAAAGATAGTCCGGTTCAACTGTGATATCGTACTGTAAAACATTCCAGCTTTGCCTGTATATACCATTGCCTCCTCTTAAAGTATCTGCTTTTGTAAAGGTTTCTTTTTTGTTGAGATTCTGTCCGTTCATTAAGAGACTGCTCATCATCAAAAAAAATAATCCGGATAATTTGTACATTGTTCTATTTTATAGAAGATAAATTTAAATATATAAAGACGAAAGGTTTTTAAAAATTGATAAATGGCAAGGCAAAGTTTCAAACAGGGAAAATGTTTATGGATGCTGATGATCGCTATGTATTCCTGCGGACGACGTGAACATCCCCACAATATTTTTTTTTATAATGAATCCTCCGGGATTGCCAGCACAGATCCTGCTTATGCAAGGAATCAAAGCGTGATGTGGGCCGTACACCAATTGTACAGCACGTTGGTAGAAGTAGACGATAAGCTGAACATACAACCTTTGCTGGCTAAAAGCTGGACTTTCTCAGGTGATAAATGTTCGATCCGTTTTATTCTGCGGAATGATGTACAATTTCACGATGATGCCTGTTTTAAAAATGGGAGAGGAAGGATGCTGACTGCTTTTGATGTGGAATACAGTTTCAGGAGAATTATGGATCCCGCAACGGCAAGTCCCGGTGCATGGATTTTCTCAGGTCGGGTGGATTCCTTGATGCCTTTCAGGGCATTGAATGATTCGGTATTTGAATTGAAGTTGCAAAAGCCCTTTCAGCCTGTGATGGGTATATTAAGTATGCAGTATGCTTCTATCGTTCCTAAGGAGGCTGTTGAAAAATATGGCAACGATTTCAGGAGGCATCCTATAGGCAGTGGCCCGTTCCGGTTTGTTACATGGGAAGAGGGACAGTCTATGGTGCTGACGAAAAACAAAAATTATTTTGAAAAAGATATTTACGGCAATACATTACCGTTCCTTGATGGTATATTTATCAGTTTCCTTGATTCCAAATCCAGCGAATTCCTTCAGTTCCAGCAGGGAAATATTGATTTTATCAATGATATAGATCCTTCGTTTAAAGATGAATTACTTAGCCGGAAAGGCGAATTAAAAAAAGAATGGAAAGATAAGATCTCACTGCAAAAACACAGTTACCTGAACATTGAGTATTTAGGAATCATGATGGATACATCCAACCCGTTGGTTAAACATTCACCTTTAAATACTAAAAAGATCAGGCAGGCTATCAACTATGCGATCGATAAAAGAAAGCTGGTCTTTTACCTGCGGAATTCTATAGGATTCCCTGCGGAAAATGGATTTGTTCCACCTGGTATGCCTTCCTTTGATACCGCCGTAAAAGGATATATCTATGATCCGGTAAAAGCAAGACAATTGTTGAAAGAAGCCGGATACCAGTCAACAGTACCCATAACATTACTTACCATTCCGCAGTATGCCAATCTTGGATCTTACATAGCCAGTGAACTCAAACAATGTGGAATTGAAGTTAAAGTAGAAGCGATCCAGAAAAGTATTTTACTGGAGATGACATCCAAAAGTAAAGCGGCTTTTTTCCGTGGCAGCTGGATAGCGGATTATCCGGATGCGGAAAATTATTTCGGTGTTTTTTAC
>JANNZE010000127.1:0-1814 GCA_031410455.1 Chitinophagaceae bacterium
CAACAACTTTATTTTCTACAGCAAATTATCAGGTATTAATGCAGGAGATTCATTAGTGGAGTCTGATGGTGAACTGATACCTGCATTTAAATTTGCGCAAAAAACAGCAAATCTTGCCGGTTTCGAATTTGTATCAGATCTTCATCCGCATCCGCTTGACTGGCTACACTGGCAGAATACGATCTCTTATGTAAGGGGCCGTTTTAATGAAGGCATAGAAGGAAATAAAAATGTTCCTTTTATTCCTGCAACACACTGGAACAGTGAAATTCGTTCAGAGCTTTTTCAGAAAAGTAAATTACTGAAAGACTTTACCATTCATTTTGAGGTGGATCATACATTCGCACAGAAAAAAATCTTTGAATTATACGATACAGAAACAACCTCGTCAGCCTATACGCTATTAAATGCCGGAATAACAACCGGTATCATGCACAAAGGAAAAAAATGGATTAGAATATATCTTCTTGCAAACAATTTGCAGGATGTTGCGAATCAGAGTCATTTGAGCCGCTTAAAATATTCAAATGTAAATACAATCACCGGAAGGCAGGGTGTATTCAATACCGGAAGGAATTTTATATTCCGGATCAGCATTCCTCTTTCATTTAAAACCGGTAAAACTACATCGATGCCACAATGAAGGTATCATTAGCTACAGGTGAAAATAATAAACAAAAAAAAAGCATGATCAGGGATCATGCTTTTTAAATTATTTCAGTCTGGTAAAATCTGAACCACTGAATAATTTCGCCAGATTCATATCCTTTGTTTTTTGCCATTCTGCAATATTAGGTCCGGCAACAATTCTCCAGAAATTTTTCAATTTCATTTCCTGGTAATCTTTAGCCTGGATAAAAACACCTTCTATGGTGTTCCTTTGCTTAAAGAAAATATTAACAGGTTTGCCGATCATATCTTTAGATTCAACAAATTTCTCAATCAGATCAAAAGTCATAAACAATTCGTTTAATAATGAATAAGGTATAATTCAGTAAAAGCTTACCAGCTTTTGGAATAAGAAGGCTTATTGCTTCTTTCTTCTCTCGGACGTGCTTCCGTTACTTTTATAGTTCTGCCATCGGCCACAGAACCATCGATCTCTGCAATAGCTTTGGCTGCTGCAGTAGCATCTGGCATTTCCACAAAACCAAAACCTTTACTACGGCCTGATTCTTTGTCCATAATAACTTTTGCAGATGTAACGGTACCGTACTCTGCGAAATAACCTCTTAAGTCTTCATCCTCAATGTTGAAGCTTAAATTTGAAACATAAATGTTCATTGTAAAATTTAAATAAATAAAATAATTCGTTGGAGAAATTGCAGGAGTAAAAGACTAAAAAAGTAGCGTTGTATGCGTAGCAGATAAAATCGTTCGCGATCCTTGCGATAAATCCAATTGTATAACGCAAATGTACGTTTTAATTCCGGATTTTCCGTATTAATTTAATGTTGTGCAATACTTGTGCTTAAATTTCACTCCTCCTGCAGTTTAATTCAAAACGCTCAAAAATAAATCTTACCTTTAATGAAATAGATACAACTTCTACGTCCCTGTGTCTGTTATCATTAAAATTTATCAAACATGGCGGAAACCTGGAACAAAAAAGAAAGAGAAAAAAAGAAACAGAAAGAAAGAAAAGATAAGGCTGAAAAAATGCAGGAGCGAAAAGAAAATCCAAAGAAGAATAACTTCGATGATATGATCGCCTATCTTGATGAAAATGGAAATTTAAGCTCCACCCCACCCGATCCAAGAAAAAGAGTAGAAGTAAAACTGGAAGATATTCAAATAGGTGTTCCGGAATATGT
>JANNZE010000128.1:0-1929 GCA_031410455.1 Chitinophagaceae bacterium
GTCTCGAGATTCTGGCTGAAAAACCACCGATTATACGTTAGAACGCTCTTCAATTTTCGTGAGGCTGGTTAAAAGTTTTAGATCATTCAGAAACTGGTTCAAAAAAAATCCATTTGCGGCAACGGGAGGGAAAGATGAAAATCTTTCCCTTTTTTATTTTAATACTCCAGCCTTCTAAGAAAATCGTTGTTGGTCCGGCGACCACAGGTGTTCGGAAGATTTAGGGTGATTTATTGGATAAAAGATCATCGAGTTTGTCCGGATTGCCTCCGCATAAAACAATAATATGTTTGGTTATCTCTTTTTCCAGTTCTTCTGCGAGTTTCTGCCTGGGTATTTTATAGCCCGATAGTTTATGCTGTTTTTTATAAGCTTCCAGAAGGATAGCCGCAATCATAGTTACATATAACATTACCTGCACACCATTTTCACTTCTGTTTACTAAATGACTAAAATTGAGCAATTGTTTAATAAACTTAAAGAATACTTCTATATCCCATCTTCGTTTATAAATCTCTGTTATTTCTGTGGATGTCAGATCAGCAATATTGGATACAAATACAAGCTTTTCATTGTTATTTATTCTGTATGCTTCAATACATCGAACAGGATGCTTCGATTTTTTATTAGCACTAAATAAATAACACCATCGGTCAGATACAATTTTCAAAGATGCAGTGTAGATTGGCTTTTCAGCACTGATATCCGTATTTAGGCTTACTTCTTCCGCAATGGCATTTGCACTAATTCTTGATACAAAACTTAGTGACTTGTTTGTTAATTCATCATATGTTTTACGTGCAGTAATACCGCGGTCAAAAACTCTTATAACAGCGTTATCATGTAAATCAATATTTTCAATGATGGTCTTTTTGAGTGCAGTGTTCTCACTGGTATAAGCCCGCTCATGATAAAAATGAACGACTTCAGGAATGTCTGTATATCCAACTGTAAATTTCAGTTGCTTTAGCTGTGCCGAACCTCCATTTAGCTGGTAACCAATCTTGATAAGATTGGTGGATAACGACACAATTGTGGAATCAAAACGGATGATATTATCTGTTTCTTTGCCAATAATATTCTTATAAGAAGTTACACAGCTTTGAAATAATTTTTCAAAATAGGAGACCTCTATTGATGACAGCCGTTCACTGATAGAGCTAAAACGGATACCGTTACGCTGGTGTTTTTGATTGAGCAATTGGAAAACCATGGACTCATAAGCAGACTCCATGGTACGGAGGCTATTATTCTTATGACTGATGATGCAATGAAGCATCAGTTTAAAGATTACTTCACCCTGTAGCTTCTTGGAATATCGGTCCACATTGGTTTCCAGGGCCAATTGGGTTAAAATTTCTTCGGGAATTAATGACAACAGCTTATCTACTTTCATTACCAGCTATAACGAAATATAGACTCAACTAAGTATTTTTAGCTTAATTTCTTCCGAACACCTGTGGTCATAAGACCAACAATGGCAGGCAGGCTAATTAAATTTTACTTCAAACAATTTAGGCCAGTGCTTACCGGTGATAAAGAAGCGTTTGTTGGTACTGTCATAGGCAATACCGTTCAGCACTTCGTCATTTGCCTGTGATTGATCTGAGATCGCATTAGGTGCATACGTGTTCAATACATTTGAAAAATCAGCTTTCCCGATTACTTTCCCGCTGGCAGTATCTATTTTGATGATATAATTGGTCATCCAAATATTTGAATAGATCACCCCATTCACAAATTCCAGCTCATTAATGCTGGCAACTGCTCCATTATTGTCGTATACACCTAGTGTTTTTATCACTTTAAAGGTTTCAGGATCGCGATAATATAGATTATTGGAACTGTTATTCATAATCAGATATTTCCCGTCATTAGTCATACCCCAACCCTGACCTTCATAATCAAACTCTTTTATTTTTTTGAATG
>JANNZE010000129.1:0-4696 GCA_031410455.1 Chitinophagaceae bacterium
TGTTTTGGGATTTACAATGGACAGTTTTAGGCTGCATCCCGGCTTTCATGCAGCAGCTTGTGTGATGATCGCCTACATAAGACCATTCCTTATCAACATTCTCATTCCTCAGGAAGGTGCAGATAACAATTATGAAGAACCATCTGTAAAAAGCCTGGGAGGTATTGCGCCTTATCTTGTGTACGCTGGTGTATTAAGCCTGGTACATAATGCATGGCTGTTCTTGCTGGAAGCATGGCAGTTTGGAAATATCTGGTATTTCCTGGTGAAAACTTTATTGTCAACCCTTATCTCCGTTTTACTGATCTTCCTGGTGGAAATGATATTTACCCGCAAACAAAAATTCCGCACCAATACTATTTAGCATTTCACATTTACAAATTGTTTTTACTTCTTTCAAAAAATACTAAGGAAAAAAACTAATTTTAATTTTTAAAAAATCTCGTGTCCTCATATAATCACTCAAGAAAAAATGTTGTCCGGCTGATTTTCATCGCCACTTTTCTTGTAATTATCGGCCGCTTGTTCACATTACAGGTTTTTTCTTCCAAATATAAAATTCTTGCTGATGACCAGGGGATCTTCCGTAAAGTAGTGTATCCTGACAGAGGAATAATTTATGACCGGAAAGGAAGATCGATCCTGCAGAATACCATCATCTACGATCTGATGGTAACACCTTCAAAAATCAAAGGAACGGATACGGCTTTACTCTGTACAATTTTAGGCATCGACACAGCTGAATTCAGAAAGCGCATCATATCTGCCATCATCAAAAATAAAAGTTATCGTCCTTCCGTTTTTGAAGGTTTGCTGAGCGATGAAAAGATGGCCAAGCTGAATGAAAACCTGTATCGTTTCAGTCCCGGTTATTTTTTGCAGGAACGACCTGTGCGAAGTTATCCATATGATGCAGCCGGAAATATATTAGGATATCTCGGTGAAGTTGATACTTCTTTTTTACGCAAACATCCCAATGAAGGATATGTGTCTGGAGATTATGCCGGTAAAACAGGGCTTGAGATATCCTATGAAAAAGTGCTGATGGGCCAGAGGGGAATTGAATATTATAAACGGGATAATAAAAACCGCATTACCGGTCGGCTTGAAAATGGCACATTCGATACTGTTGCAGTGGCAGGATCGAATATGTATACATCACTGGATATTGAATTGCAGGAGTTTGGTGAATTACTGATGCAGAATAAAGTAGGGGCCATAGTTGCTCTGGATCCGCAAACAGGCGGTGTTTTAGCCATGATAAGCAGCCCAACTTATAAACCCAGCACACTAACGGGTGCCGACAGAAAAAAACATTACACACAATTATTACTCGATCCCCGTATTCCTTTTTTGAACAGAACCATTGGTGCCTATTATGCGCCAGGGTCCACTTTCAAAACTTTACAGGGACTGGTAGGATTGCAGGAAGGTGTGATAACACCCACCACCACGTTTGGTTGCAGCGGTGCTTTTTACGGTTGCGGCAAGCCTATGCGTTGCCTCGATCCGGGAACATTTGCTTTGAAAGCCGCCATTACCCATTCCTGTAATACCTATTTTGCCAATGTAATGCAGCGCGTGATCAATAATCCGAAATATGGCAGAACAGACAGCAGTCTGAATCACTGGGCACGGTACATGAATGCGTTTGGGCTGGGCCATAAATTAGGGATTGACCTTCCGTCAGAAAAAAATGGAAAAATACCAACGGCCGCCACTTACAATAAAGTTTACGGAGAGAATCACTGGAACTTCTGCACTTTCCGTTCGGTAAGTATCGGCCAGGGAGAAGTGCTGACCACTCCTTTACAGGTGGCGAATGAAATGGCATACCTGGCCAACAAAGGCTGGTACAGGATACCGCATGTGGTGGACTCAATTGAAGGCGGAGATAATTTCGGAATGCTGGAAAAATACACAGAGAAACATACAGCGATACACGTGGCCGATAGTGTTTTTGAAGCCGTACATGATGGTATGCAGGGTGTGATGGAAGTTGGAACCGGCCAGTATGCACAGGTACCGGGTGTGATCGTTTGCGGAAAAACAGGAACAGTTGAAAATGCTTACCAGGGTGTAAAACAAAAAGACCATGCTTTCTTTGCTGCATTTGCTCCAAGGGATAATCCACGTATAGCTATTGCCGTCATCTGCGAAAATGCCGGTTTCGGTGCAAGTTCAGCAGCGCCTATTGCCAGTTTGATGATTGAAAAATATTTACACGATTCCATCGCCGGAAAAAAAAGACAGGATAAAGCGGAGGAAATATCAAAAATGAACCTGATTCCAATGAGGATGCAGATCGCCATCCGCAGGCAGGATTCGCTCATGCATGCCAGGGACTCCGCTTATCTGAGGGCAAAAGGTATTTTAAAAGAAGCAACCGATACCACCGGTATTGATAACGATGTAGAAAATGAATCGCTGGATAAAATAAGAAAAGAATTACCAAAAAAACCTCCGGTGAATGATACCTCTGCCAACAGAATAGAGGCGGTGATGCAACAGGAAAAAAAGAAAAAAGATTCTGTCATAAGATCAGATTATTAACATGCCGCAACGCAATCCTATTATAACAAAAGGTGTGGACTGGGTGATGATCTGGTTATACGCGATCATTGTTATGATCGGGCTGGTTTGCATATTTTCTGTAGAGTTCAAACCGAATGACCGTTTTTTTCAAAGCCTTTTTGAATTTAAAAAAAATTACAGCAAACAGGTTTTATACCTGGGCATTTGCGTGGTGATAGCCATTTTTATTTTACTTACAGACAGTAAAGTTTTCACGGCAACTCCCAATCTTTTATATGCGATCGGCATATTATTGATGATCGCAACGTTTGCCGTCGGAAAAACAGTGAACGGAAGCAAAAGCTGGATACCACTTGGTTTCATGAATCTTCAACCGGTGGAAACCTGCAAAATTTTTACGGCCCTTGCATTGTCGAAGTACCTTTCTTATCCTGATACCGATCTTCGTAAACATAAAGTGCAGATGATAGCTGCGGCGATAGCTTTTCTGCCGGTCATTTTTTCTATTCTGCAAAATGAAACAGGTCTTGCACTGGTTTATTTTTCTTTTTTATTACCTATGTACAGGGAAGGTCTTCCACCTGGATATTTAATCTCCGGTGCTTCCCTTGGGTTATTGCTGGTGATCACTTTATTGTTGCCAACCACCACTTTGCTTATTGCATTGACGGTAATTGCAGCACTGGTTTTTTTAGGGTTGCAAAGAAAGATAAGGCGCAATAAGTCCATCCTGTTTCTCATAGTTGGTATCTGGGCCATAGCTGCCATCTTCGCCGGTATTGCGGTACCTTTTTTATTCAGGCATGTATTTCAGAAATACCAGGCAGACAGGATATTCAGCATGGTTGGCAGGGATAATCCTTTTATGGATGCTGCAACAGTTGAAATTGATCCGACAGAAATCGCAAAACCGGTAAAAAAAGCAGATACGGAAAATTACAACGTTCGGCAGTCGAAAATTGCGATTGGTTCCGGTGGTTTAATGGGAAAAGGATTTTTGAAAGGCACACAAACGCAAGGTGATTTTGTGCCAGAACAACATACTGATTTTATATTTACATCCCTGGGCGAAAGTTTTGGTTTCCTTGGTTGTTTGTTATTGCTCTCCTTATATCTTGGAATGCTTTTACGGATTGTATTTATAGCCGAAAGGCAACGAAGTACTTTCAGCAGGGTATATGCCTATTCTGTGGCTGGCGTGCTGTTCTTTCACATCCTGGTGAATGTGGGCATGACAATAGGTCTTGCACCCGTAATAGGCATTACATTGCCATTGATGAGCTACGGAGGTTCTTCCTTACTCACCTTTACCATTTTGATTTTTATAATGATCAAACTGGATTCTGACCGGCAAATGGTGCTTCGTTAACTTTGCGGGATGAAAATATTTCCACTGAGCGAAGGATCATTTACCATAGACCAGACGAAAGAGTTTGTTCCGTTTGATACGGATAAAGACGTTTTGAATGAAAGGCCTCGGGGAAGTCTGCTGGTAGAGATACAGCCTTTTGTGGTTCAAACACAAAATGACATTATTCTTATTGATACCGGATTGGGTTTCACTTATAATGGAACCATGCAGTTACATTCCAATCTCAGGAATCACGATATAGACCCTGCTTCTGTAACAATTGTATTATTATCTCATCTGCATAAAGACCATGCCGGTGGAATTTCCTGGTTTAATAACGGGAAAGAAGAACTCTCATTTCCCGGTGCTACTTATTATGTACATGGGCAGGAACTGGCTTATGCATTAGAAAAGGGTCCGCCTTCTTATGATATTAAAGAATTTGAAATACTTATCAATAATTCCCGGTTACATACTTTTGGAGGTAATGCCGGCCGGATCAATAATGAAATTATGTATGAGGTATCCGGAGGACATTGTCCCTTTCATACTGTTTTCAAAATTGAAGAAGATGATAAAATTATTTTTTATGGTGGTGATGTAGCACCGCAACTGGGACAAATGAAAAGGAAGATTATGGCCAAATATGATTTTGATGGCAGAAAAAGTATGGAATTAAGGCAGGAATGGCTGGAAAAAGGGGAAAAAGAAGGTTGGACTTTTTTATTCTTCCATGATATTCAAACTCCTTTTTTCAATTTTGGTGGTTAAAAAAAGAGGCCTGCCCTAGAAAGAGCTGGCCGTTGCTAA
>JANNZE010000130.1:0-6394 GCA_031410455.1 Chitinophagaceae bacterium
CAGTGCACAAACTTTCACTACTGTTGGCTATGGAAGAATCAGCCCCACTGGTATATTAACTTCTGCCATTGCCTCTTTTGAAGCACTGATCGGGCTTTTGACATTTGCGGTTGCGACAGGGCTCATGTACGGACGATTCAGCAAACCCACCGCTTTCATCCGTTTTTCTGCACATGCACTCATTTCACCTTATAAAAACGGAACGGCATTAATGATCCGCCTCTCCCCTTTCAAAAACACGTTATTGTCAGATGCGGAAGCAAAAATAACCGTTGGTATGGTGATAGAAGAAAATGGAAAAACATTCAATAAATTTTATCCGCTTACGCTGGAAATGGATAAAGTGAATAGTATGAATTTAAGCTGGACACTCGTTCATGCCATTAACGAAGAAAGCCCTTTATTTAATGTTTCAGAAGATGATTTTAAAAATGGTTCCGGCGAGGTCATGGTCTTTATAAAAGCATTTGATGATATGTTCAGCAATACGGTGGTGGCCAGAACTTCTTTTACGTTCCAGGAAATTATTTACGGTGCCCGTTTTAAACCGATGTTCTTCAGTGATAAAAAACGAAATAAAACCGTACTCGATCTTTCCGCATTAAATGCTGTTGAAAAAATAAATCTCTAATTAAATGTTCCGAATTTTTCTATTTTCCGGTAAGGCTGTCTGAAAAATTCAAATACCGTCTGGTTAAACTGATCCTTGTAATTAATAGGCGTTGAATGCCCGGAGTTAGGCAATATCCATAAATAGGCATTTGGTATGGAACGGTAGATCAGCATAGTGTGTTCCGGGCGAATCACATCATGATCTCCGCTAATGATGAGTGAAGGACATTTTATGAGGGCAAGATCCGATGTTTTGATATGCGGCTCTGTAGCCAGCAATCTGAAAAGTTTTCTCTGGAATTTTATGTCGGGAGTGGATGACACCTTTACAATACTGTCATATATCCTGCCTGCCCATGATGCTGCAAAATCATCTACAGCATTTTTATCAGGAGAAAGGTTTGCACCTGTAACTGCAAGTTTTTTTACTTTAGATGGATGCCGCATAGATAACAGCAGTCCATTAATTCCTCCGTCACTCCAGCCAATCACAAATGCACTGTCAACTTTCAGATAATCCAGCAATGCCGACAGATCATCCGCCATCATCTCATAGCTGAGTGAATCTCCTGTTTCTATTGATTTGCCCTGGGATCTGCTGTCGGCCAGTATCACCTTATAATGCTGAGAGAAAAAAGGAACCTGGTATAAAAAATCTTTGATGGAACCGCCATTTCCATGAATGATCAAAAGCGGCTGCCCTTCCCCATAAGTTTCGTAATACATTTTAAAACCCCTGATACTGGCATATGCGCCTGCTTTTTCATTGCGCCCCAGCCTGGTACTGTCAAAAACAGATTGTGCCGCAGCAGAAGGAATAATTGAATATAGTACAGCGATCCATACAATGATTTTTTTCATATTTGCTATTTACATCAAAAAATTAAGCAATAAAACTGGTTTGCCCTGAAAAATTTCATCTGTTATCTTTGCGCCCATGGCAAATGACAATAACTTCCAGGAACTGATAGCCCATTGCAAAGAATATGGCTACATTTTTCAATCCAGTGAATTATATGACGGACTGAGTGCAGTATATGATTACGGGCAAATGGGTTCGCAACTCAAAAAAAATCTACGCGATGAATGGTGGAAAAGTATGACGCAGATCAACGATAACAACATCGTTGGTATAGATGCAGCCATTTTTATGCATCCTACCACCTGGAAGGCCAGCGGCCACGTTGATAATTTCAGCGACCCGATGATCGACAATAAAGACAGCAACAAAAGATACCGCGTTGATCACCTGATTGAAGGGCATGCAGAAACACTGGATAAGGAAAGCGGTGATAAGCTCCTGGCACAGATGGATGCATTGCTGGCCGCAGATGACCTGGCCGGTTTAAAAAAATTAATTGAAGACAATAAAATAAAATGTGCGATCAGTAAAACATGTTACTGGACAGATGTTCGCCAGTTCAACCTGATGTTCAGCACACAGATGGGAAGTGTGTCGGATGATGCTGATACTATTTACCTGAGACCGGAAACGGCACAGGGCATATTTGTAAATTTCCTGAATGTGCAGAAAACCGGCAGAATGAAAATACCATTCGGAATCGCACAAACCGGAAAAGCTTTCCGCAATGAAATTGTTGCACGCCAGTTCATTTTCAGAATGAGAGAATTTGAACAGATGGAAATGCAGTTTTTTATTCGCCCCGGTTCACAAATGGAATGGTACAATTACTGGAAATCCGAAAGAAAAAAATGGATGGAAAGCATTGGTATTCCTGCAGAAAAATTACGGTACCATGATCACGTGAAACTGGCGCATTATGCTGATGCCGCAGTAGATATTGAATTTGAATTTCCATTCGGATGGAAAGAACTGGAAGGCATTCACAGCAGAACAGATTTTGACCTGAAACAACACCAGGAATTCAGTAAAAAGAAAATCCAGTATTTCGATAACGACCTGAATGAAGAAGGAAAACCTATCGGAAATTATACACCTTTTGTTGTGGAAACATCTGTTGGCCTTGACCGTTTGTTTTTAACGGTGATGACCCTTGCATATGCCAATGAAACATGGAAGAAAGAAGATGGAACAGATGATAGTCGCGTAGTGTTAAGATTGCCTGCAAAATTAGCTCCTGTGAAACTAGCCATTCTTCCTTTACTGAAAAAAGATGGCCTTCCTGAAATTGCCCGTGAATTAATGAATGATTGCAAACCTTTGTTTCATTGTTTCTATGAAGAAAAGGACGCGATCGGAAAACGTTACAGAAGAATGGATGCCATCGGTACACCATTCTGCGTTACGATAGACCATCAAACCAAAGAAGATCAAACAGTAACTATTCGCTACAGAGATGATATGAGGCAGGAAAGAATTCCTATGAGCGGGTTGAGGGAATTAATTTTGGAGAAAATGATGTAGGTGAAATTGTAAATGTGCGAATGATTGAATATGCGAATGGGTAAATGAATGAATGTGCGAATGGGTAAATGGGTGAATGTGGAAATGTGTAAATGATTTAACCGTAAATGATAAATTATTAAGTTTTATGTAGGATAATATTACATTAAATTTTAAAAATCATTATTTTTCCATTTTTCAAAAACCTTTAATTCGTCATCTGTTAGTTTGGCAGATGTAATACTAATTTCAGACCTTGTTCCTGTTTTTTTTGTTGGATAAATGTTATCGTATATAAAGATGGGGCATCCTACTTCCTGACTTACACTTTTAAAAAAAGGATATAAAAAATCCATTTTATCACATCTAAAATAAATTATTCCTATGCGCCGATAGTCTTTGTCAAAAATATATTTTGACCTTTTGTAAGCAATGTCATCGATTATTGTGTCAGTAAGTGTAATGGGAGGAAGGACTGACTTTAATTTTATGTAGTCGTCACCGATCGTCGTTATTATATCATCTTCTTTTTCATGTCCTCTTTTATATTTTGAAATCAATTTTGCTGTATCGGAAAAATTTAAATAAACAGAGCATGACTTAGATTTTTGATTAACAAAAACATAATATTGTGGAACAATAACAGTTTTCGTTTTCATGTCTTCGGAAACTACTCTTTGTATCAGATTGATTTCAGAAACAGTAAAGCTATCTTTGAACCATACCTTTGAATCTGGCCAACTACTTTCACTTGATATAAAAGTATTGCTTAAGCTGTCAAAAAAGCTTTGCTTTATAATAAAACTACCACAGTTTTTGATTTCCTTTTGAGAATAACATGACGCTGCTCCAAAAATCAATAAAAAAAAACTATATCGGAATTTCATATGATTTAATTATATTTTAATATGGAAAGACCATACTATAAGTCCAAATTCTTCTCTCGTTAATATTAATTATATCTGTAGGATTTTGCATATCTTTTACTGTGCAAGAAGCAGTTCCAACAGCAGTAGTTCCAGCTTAATATGCATCAAAATTTCAAGTAATAAATCGAGATTGGCCCCGCTGTATTTGCATTTACAGAAGTAATATAATCTCCAATAAGCGATTGATCGGTTACAGCATTAACAGTTATTCCCTATTCTAACATTCCCACATTCACCCATTCACACATTCCCCCATCTACCCATACAATTCCTGGTGAATACATTTCTTATCAAATCCCAGCTCCAAAATCCTTCTTTTCGCTTCATCGATCATATCTTTCCATCCGCAAAGGTAAAATGCGGCAACACATGGCCCGTTGGGATCGGCCGTTTGTTTCTTTTTTACCAGTTCCTCATAAACATCATGTACATAACCGGTTTTGCCATCCCACTCTTCACGGGATAAAGTAGGTATATAATGCAGGCCCTGAAATTCTTCCGTTAGTGCTCTCATCTCTTCATAATACAACAGGTTGCTTTTGGTTCGTGTTCCAAAAATGAGATAAACATCCTGGTGCGGAATATTATACCGGCTTATATGATGCAACATACTTCGGAACGGCGCTATTCCTGTTCCTGTACAAATCAGGTAGAGATCCTTCTCGATTGTTTCTGGTAATGTAAATACGCCAACAGGTCCTCTATAGGTTAGTATTGTACCCACTTGCACCTCGTTGAACAAATATTCTGTACCGGCGCCACCTTCCAGCAATACAATACACAATTCAAACACATTGGTATCGTCGGGCCAGCTGGCTATAGAATAACTGCGCCACCTTTTATTTGGCTTTTCATGTATAGGCAGATCAAGTGTAACAAACTGCCCGGGTTTGAATTTAAAATTATCTACTTCAATGGCTTCAATAAAAAATCGCCTGGTTCCTTCTGTTTGCTGTTCTATCCTTATTACTTTGCCGGAGCGCCATGGTTCTAATGCCATACATGAATATTTACAGTAAGTTAAGGAAAAGTTTTCCCAATTAAAATGAACAACATTTCAAATAACGTGTTGATGGTTCTATCTTTGCAAAAGAAAAGAAAAGTTACGGGATGCTATTCCCGCCAGGATGAACCTCGATGTGCTGTTGAATATTTATAAAAATGATCCCCGCTGTTTTCAGATAGCGGACAGGATCACTATGAGTACACCGAACCATCTTTTACTGAAAGGCCTTGCCGGCAGTGCTTCCCAGTTTGTTTTAGCAGCTGTTCACCAGCATCCTGCCACCGCACAAACCAATCACCTCGTTATTTTACGTGATGCAGAAGAAGCAGCTTATTTTCAGAATACGCTGGAAAATATCACCCATGCACTAGATATATTTTATTTCCCGTCTTCCTTCAGAAATAAGAAAAACTTCCGTTTGCTGAACAGCAGCCATGTGATGCTGCGGACAGAAGCTCTCACCAGGATCAGCACGGGCGGAAACAAAAAAGTACTGGTCACTTACCCGGAAGCGCTTTTTGAAAAAGTAGTACTTGCTAAAACATTGTCGGAAAATATCATCAGCATCAAACAGGCAGATACACTGGACATCCATTCCATCATCGAAAGTTTTCTGAAATATGGTTTTGTAAGAACGGATTTTGTATATGAACCCGGGCAGTTTGCCATACGTGGAGGCATCATGGATATTTACTCTTTCGGTAATGAAAAACCTTACCGTATAGAATTGTTTGGAAATGATGTGGACAGCATCCGCATTTTTGATCCACAAACGCAATTGAGTGAAAGGAAATTATTGCAGGTAAGCATTATTCCGAATGTGGAAACAAAATTCGATACTTCTGAAAAAGTATCACTGATGGATTTTCTACCGGAGAATATTGTTGTATGGACCGAAGACTGGCAGTTCATAAAAGAAAAAATTGAACAGCAGGAAGAAGATCTTCAGATAGCCCTTGAATTCAATGAGCCAACTTCAGCAAAAAACAATAATGACATAGCAGATGATGAGATCAATGATAAAGGGGAAGTGAATGCAAATGAATTTATTACAGCCGCAGATTTTGAAAAACAGATCCGTCAGCGCCATACAATAGAATTCGGAAAGGCTTTTTTTGCAGCGGGAGATGCTGCCCAGATTGTTTTTCATTCAAAAGAGCAGCCTGCATTTAATCGCCAGTTTAATTTACTCATTACCAATCTGCAGGAATATGAAAAAGCGCAATACAATATTTTCATATTTTCTGATAATGGAAAACAGTTGGAGAGAATACATTCCATCTTTACGGATCTGAAAGCAGAGATACAGATCACTCCCATCCCGGTTTCTATTCACGAAGGATTTATAGACGACGACCTGAAAATTGTTTGTTATACAGACCACCAGGTTTTTCAGCGTTACCATAAGTATAAAGTAAAGCAGGCCTTTAGTAAGAATAAAGCCCTGACGTTGAAAACATTCCGGGAATTACAACCCGGCGA
>JANNZE010000131.1:0-3344 GCA_031410455.1 Chitinophagaceae bacterium
TCCGGTGTATCAGCCATTTTCGCAGCACCTATATCAATGATCCAATGCTCATTCTGAATGTCGGGATATTCAGCAGCAATTTCATCAAACACTTTATGGAATAAACCATCTGTCTGTTTCATGATATTATCCTTGGTAAAACACGTTACCTTTTTACGACCATATTGTTTTGCATATTCAAATGCATAACGAACTATTTTTTCACACCCTGGTCTGCTGATCAGTTTCAGACATTGTATCACTTCATCTGTTTGCTGGTGTTCTATACCGGCATACAGGTCTTCTTCATTTTCACGGATAATCACAATATCCATTTCGGGATGTTTGGTTTTTACAAATGGATGTAAACTCATACATGGACGAACATTTGAATACAATCCCAGGAATTTACGTGTGGTAACATTGAGGCTTTTATAACCGCCACCCTGAGGAGTGGTGATAGGAGCTTTCAGAAATATTTTATTTCTCCTTATCACATCCCATGAATTTTTGTCAATGCCCGATGCGTTTCCGGCTAAATAAACTTTTTCTCCCACCTGGATCTCTTCAGTTTCAATTTCTGCACCTGCAGCCATGATGATGCTTAACGTGGCATCCATAATTTCCGGCCCTATGCCGTCTCCTTTTGCGATTGTGATCTTTGTCATGTGATTATTTTTTTCTGAATGCAAATCTGAAACTTATCTATCATAAACATTTATATATCTTTATTATATAAAGCATTAATAAAATTTATGAATTATACTTTGCATCAACTGCAGATCTTCCTTAAGATCAATCAGACACACAGCATTACAAAGGCTGCGGAAGAACTGCATCTTACACAGCCAGCAGTCAGTATTCAACTCAGGAATCTGCAGGATCAGTTTGACATTCCGCTAACAGAAGTGATAGGACGGAAATTATTCATTACTGATTTTGGAAAAGAAATAGCAGAAGCTGCGGAGAAGATCATCAACGAAGTATATGCTATCAATTATAAAACACTTGCATACAAAGGAAAGCTTTCCGGAAAATTGAAATTATCTGTGGTGTCTACCGGTAAATACATCATGCCTTATTACCTGAACGATTTTGTACAGCAACATGCAGGCATTGAATTGATGATGGATGTGACCAATAAATCCAAGGTAATAGAAAGCATGCAAAAAAATGAGGTCGATTTTTGCCTCGTGTCTGTTTTGCCGGATCATATGCAGCTCAACAAAATAGAGCTGATGCAAAATAAACTGTACCTCGTATCCAATTCATCTGTTACCTACAGCAAAAAAATATATACGAATAAAATTTTTGAAGATCTTCCATTGATATACCGTGAAGCAGGTTCGGGTACAAGATATGTAATGGAAAAATTCATTGAGAAAAATAATCTTCCTGTAAAGAAAACAATGGAACTTACTTCCAACGAAGCGGTAAAGCAGGCAGTGATCGCCGGCCTTGGCTGTTCTATTATGCCGCTTATCGGAATAAAAAATGAATTGATCAATGGCGATCTGCAGATTATTCCGGTAAAAGGATTTCCGGTAAAATCAATGTGGCAACTGGTATGGCTGAAAAACAAAAAACTATCACCTGTGGCCACCGCTTTTTTAAATTATATACAAAAAGAAAAAAATAACATACTGTCAGAAAAATTCGATTGGTTCGAGCAATATTAAATATGAATAACAATTTGCCTTCTTCCTATTAATGGTATATAATGTGCATACAAATAGAAAAATTATATACATGAATGCAGGAACACTCAGGGTAATATTAACAGGAGCCACCGGAATGGTAGGTGAGGGCGTATTGCACGAATGCCTTGATAATCCTCTGGTAGCTGAAATATTATTGCTTTCGCGAAAATTGTCCGGTGTTACACATCCGAAAATCACGGAGTTGATCCATGCCGATTTTAATGATCTCTCAGCAGTGGAATCTCGATTAAAAAATTATGATGCCTGTTTCTTTTGCATGGGTGTTTCTTCCATTGGCTTAACGGAGGAGGAATACAAACCACTTACCTATGATATCACTTTACATGTTGCATCCACACTTGCACGTTTAAATCCTGGTCTTAACTTTTGTTATGTTTCCGGCGCCGGTACTGACAGTTCAGAAAAGGGCCGCAATATGTGGGCACGGGTAAAAGGGAAAACAGAAAATGATCTGATGAAATTACCTTTAAAAAGCGTGTATAATTTCCGGCCTGCAGCATTGAAACCCACCAAAGGTTTGAAACGGACATTGAAACCGTATAAGTATTTCGGTTGGCTGATACCGGTGGTGGAACTTTTATTGCCGGGTTATATCTGTTCCTTACTACAATTGGGAAAAGCCATGATACATGTTTCCATCAACGGTTATAAAAATAATAGCCTGGAAGTAAAGGATATTATTGCTGCTGCAGAAATGTAATGGCAACAAATTTGCAATTATTAAAATACAATTTTTGAATATGAAAAATTTCTTTTTATTTCTTTTTGCAATGCTGTTATTCTCTTTTGCTTCCACAGCACAAAATAATAAAGATGATAAAATTCTGCGTGACAGTGAACATGCAAAAGCTGAATTCATAAGATCGGATAATCTGATGCAGTCGCTTTTTTCCGGTGCTTATGGGTATGTAATATTTCCTAACGTTGGGAAAGGTGGAATCGGTATTGGTGGTGCTGCCGGAAACGGTATGGTATGGGAGCAGGGCGTATTGATCGGTTCTGCAAAAATGAAACAGGTAAGTGTGGGGTTTCAGTTTGGCGGACAATCCTACAGGGAGGTGATCTTCTTTCAGAAGAAAGAAGCGCTGGATCGGTTTAAGGAAAATAATTTTGAATTTTCTGCACAGGCATCAGCAGTAGCCGTAACGAAAGGTGCATCTGCAAATGTAAATTACAGGGAGGGTGTAATGGTATTTACACAAAAGAAAGGAGGCTTGATGTACGAGGCCACTGTTGGAGGGCAACAATTTACTTTTGAAAGCGGGAATGCAGAATGATCTGCTGTAGAATGGTGAAAATTATTTCACCATTTTCACATTGACGGCGTTGGCACCTTTAGGCCCCATCTCCACTTCAAAAGATACTTTATTATTCTCTTTAATGGCTTCAGTAAGTGCATTGATGTGTACAAAAACACTTTCCTGTGTTTCAAGATCTTTAATAAATCCGTATCCTTTGGCATCGTTGAAGAATGTTACAATTCCTGTGCGGATAAGATCTTCAGGATTTACTTCAGCCTGTTTAGGTACACCTATTTCTATATCTTCTGCATTGATGATGATCCGTTTTTTTGGATCGGGAGGGGTGGAAGACAGATTCCCGTTTTCATCCAGGTAAGCATATATTTCATTACTTCCCCCTTTG
>JANNZE010000132.1:0-1860 GCA_031410455.1 Chitinophagaceae bacterium
ATTGACCTCTATCATAATTTCCTCTGTAATATCAATCATGATGCGGAGTTCAATCAGCGAATCCAGCGGCGCAGTATTGGCGTGAATGCCGGCCCGGGTAATCGTTCCTTCAAATTGCATTTCATTCATAGCGTAAAAGAGGTTTAGTTGTGACTGGTATATCTTATTAATTTCCAATGACAGCAATTTATTAAAACCTAAGGGCATCTCTAAAAACCTATATATTTCTTTAAACCTCACCTTTAATTTCTCTCCCCCGAAATAATCCTATCGTGTGGACACATTTCTGAATAATTTGTTTTTTTTGCAAATGCAAAAAAGAGAATTTACAGATTTGGAAGACCTGAGGTTGGTTTATAGGGGTAATAAGATTTTAAATGACCTTTTCAGTAAAAGCGTTCATTCTATCCGTCGATTGGCATCGGATGAAGCGTCAGCAAAAGGGTTTTATCGTTTTTTACAGAACGATAGGGTTAACGAAGACGATATTAATGAGAATTTGTGTTCGAACTGTAAAGCAGCCTGCAGAGATAGGTATGTAGTATGTATTCAGGATACAACGGAAATAAATTTAAGCAGTCATAGTAATAGAATAAAAAAGGATGATGACATTGGTACTACCAATGCTAAAAATAAAAAGGGATTAGGTTTTTTACTGCATCCCAGCCTTGTATTAGATGCATGTACTGGTGTTCCTTACGGCTATGCAGCTATTAAAATCTGGAACAGGCCACTAGCGTTTTCATCAAAGTTTGAGCGTAAGTACAATAGATTACCAATAGAGGAAAAAGAATCATATCGGTGGATTGAGGTGTCAAAAAATACACAATCAACATTGAAGGATGTAACATTAGGAATGGTGATCGTACAAGACAGAGAAGGCGATATTTATGAGCAGTTCGCTGTTATCCCTGATGCAAAAACAGATTTGCTGATACGTGCAAGAACAAACAGGACACTAACGGATAAAACAAAGTTATTTAACTGTTTGTCCTCAGAACCGATCAAAGGCAGCTATGAACTACCGATAGAAACTAAAAAAAACAGAAAGAAAAGAGTTGCACAAATCCAGATCCGGTATAAGGAAGTGGAGATACAAAAAACAGCTACTGCCAGTAAAAATGTAGACCCGTTAATTAAGCTAAATCTCATAGAGGCAAAAGAAGTGGGTTATGATGGTGCCGATAAAATTTGTTGGAGATTATTAACCACAATACCAGTAGAAAATGTTGAAATAGCAAAAGCATGCATTGAATGGTACAGTTGGCGGTGGACAGTTGAGGAAGTGTTTAAAATATTAAAAAAAGAAGGATACAATATAGAAGCCTCAGAACTGGAATATGCATCATCAGTAAGAAAAATGTGTTTAATGATAATGGAAGTTATTATAAAACTCTTTTTAATGAGACTTGCCTATGCAGAGCCAGAAACAGTTATCGATGCTGATACATGCTTCTCAAAAGATGAGCAGGTTCTTTTAGAATATCAAATAACAAAACTGGAAGGAAAAACTGAAAAACAAAAAAATCCATATAAAAGTAAAGATCTGAAGCGTTACGTATGGGTGATAGCAAGATTAGGTGGATGGAAAGGATATGAAAGTAAAAGGCATCCTGGAATTACAACTCTTTGGATAGGCTTAAAATATTTTAAAGCCGCTATGGATGGATGGGAAATAAGAAGAAATGTGTCCACACGATAGGATTTTATCGGGATCTTCGAGAAAGGAGGGGACTAAAATCCACAGCAGTGAAAGGTTTCCAATTTAGACAGTCTTTGCAATCTTTTCCATAATATGATGACTTTCGCCAAACCTGCAAAGTGCATCACATTGGCTACGCAGCTCTGAGAACAAGATGT
>JANNZE010000133.1:0-11332 GCA_031410455.1 Chitinophagaceae bacterium
TGGTCTTTTGATTTTTTACATACAGTTCTATTTCTTCCTTCGATTTATTCTGTAAGTTTTTGGGAAGCGTTTTTACATCAACCTTTTTAACAGTACCGGGTGCTGCGGTTTCTGCATCTACCAGGTCCCATTGCTCATTGGTATATAACGCTTTTTTACTTTTTACCTCCACGCGTTTTACTGCTGCAGATTTATTTTTCTGGTAATTCATTTCATCTACACTCGCCTGGTCAGAATATTTGCTGGCACCTGTTGTACCATAATACACATAAGTGCTGTTCAGGCTTTTATTCAGTGATAACAAAATAGAATCATAGGGTGTGGGTATCTCTTCTATTTTAAGTTGCTGGTCTATATTGCTGAAACTTCCGGTACCACATTCTGCACCTAAATTCCAGTGTTCCTGTATGCCCTGCATTTTATCACCACAATAAATGGTATTGATGATTACACCTTTCTTTTTTGCTGCTGCACATGCCGCTGTATATTTAAGTTTACCCTGTAAAAAATCTTCATTTCCAGCTATAAAAATTGTTTTATAGCTATTGGGTGATGGGTCCCATTGTAATTCCTCCAGCGCCGTATACATAACCTGGCCACAATATTCATCTCCGCCATTGGTTGTTAAGGCAAATAATTTTTTAGAGAGTTCATCCAGGTCTGTTGTAAAACCGCTTATCTTTTTTACGAAACCATGCGCTATATCACCATTGCTTCTGCCATATTCATACAAGGCGATTTCAATCGTAGGATGTGTTCTATCTGAACATTCTGCCTTTCCCATTACATTTACCATATTCCATAATTGCGCTTTGGCCTGGTCTATCAGACCGTCCATACTGTTACTTACATCCAGTAAAATGGCTGCCTGAATTTTGGGAACAGCCGGTGGACGCGGGATCAAAGGTTGTGCATTCAAAATGGTAATGGAAATAAACGGGAGAATTAATGCGTACCATATTTTTTTCATAAACAATAGTTTCCCGCACAGATGATATTCATTTAAATATTGCATATTTGAAAAACATCATTTCCTTCACTTTTCATTTTATTTAACAAAAGGATACAATTAAGGTGACTGATATTTTTCATCGCTCAATTTATAGGGCTTCGTATCTTGCCGCTCCAAACTTGTGTTCATGCAATTCGAAAGGAAATATCTCAGCAACCAGACGCTTACTGCTTTATATAAGAGACTTTTATATCCCAGGTTGATAGAGGAGAAAATGCTGATATTGTTACGCCAGGGCAAGATCTCCAAATGGTTCAGCGGAATCGGGCAGGAAGCCATTGCGGTGGGCGCTACCATGGCGCTAGAAAAAGACGAATGGATCATGCCTTTACACAGGAATTTAGGCGTTTTTACAACCAGAGATATGCCGCTGAGTAAATTATTCATGCAATGGCAGGGCAATAAGGAAGGATACAGTAAAGGACGGGAAAGAAGTTTTCATTTTGGGAGTAAAGAACACCACGTTTGCGGAATGATCTCTCACCTGGGTCCGCAACTGGCCATTGCCGACGGTGTGGCATTGGCGCATAAATTAAAAAAGGAGGATAAAGTTTCTTTGGCATTTTCCGGAGAAGGAGGAACAAGTGAAGGGGATTTTCATGAAGCACTGAATACGGCAGCTGTATGGGATCTGCCTGTAATTTTTATTGTGGAGAACAATGGTTATGGATTGAGTACACCTTCGTCTGATCAGTTCCGTTGTAAACAAATAATTGATAAGGCTGCGGGATATGGAATGGAATCTGTTCGTATTGACGGAAATAATATACTGTCGGTGTATGATACCATTAAAGGAATAAGAGATTATTGCATTAAACATCAAAAGCCTTACCTGGTAGAATGTATGACGTTCAGGATGCGTGGCCATGAAGAAGCGAGCGGGATAAAATATGTTCCCAAACATTTGTTTGAAGAATGGGAACAAAAAGATCCGATTAAAAATTATGAGCAATGGCTTATACAGGAAACGGTATTTACAGAAAATGATATTGCCGGTATTCGTGAAGAAATGAAAAAACTGATCGAATCAGAATTATTAATTGCATATACTGCACAACCTTTTACACCCGATACACAGGAAGAGCTTGCGGATATATACGCGTTACGTCAGCAACCGGCCTCCATTGTTCTGAATGAAGAAGCTTCAGTTGCAGACCGGGAGCCTATCAAATTTATAAATGCTATTACCGAGGCGCTGGACCTTTCCTTACAAAAGCATAAAGACCTTATATTAATGGGACAGGACATCGCAGAATATGGCGGTGCATTTAAAGTAACAGAAGGATTTGTAGAAAAATTTGGTAAAGAAAGAATCAGGAACACGCCTTTATGTGAGAGTGCCATTGTTGGCGCTGCATTGGGGTTAAGTTTAGAAAATATAAAAGCGGTTATGGAAATGCAGTTCGCCGATTTTGTAACGGTGGGATTTAACCAGATCATAAATAATCTGGCTAAGATCAATTACAGGTGGGGGCAGCATGCAGATGTGGTGATACGAATGCCAACAGGTGGCGGCGTGGGCGCCGGGCCGTTTCACAGCCAGAGCAATGAAGCATGGTTTACACATACACCCGGATTAAAGGTTGTGTATCCTTCTACAGCACACGATGCCAAAGGGCTGATGATTGCTGCGATCAATGATCCCAATCCTGTGATGTATTTCGAACACAAAGCATTGTACAGGAGTATTTCCGGAAATGTACCTACAGCTTATTATGAAACGGAAATAGGAAAAGCGAGGCATGTACAGCAAGGCGAAGACGTTTCTGTGATCACCTATGGTGCAGGTGTTCACTGGGCAATGGAATATGCTGCAAAAAATCCCGGGATCTCTATCGATATTTTAGATCTGCGTTCATTGCTACCATTGGATTATGAGGCCATTAAAAATTGTGTTGCCCGAACTGGTAAAGTGCTTATACTACATGAGGACACTTTAACCGGAGGATTAGGTGGCGAGATCTCAGCCTGGATAGCAGAGCATTGTTATACCTTGCTGGATGCACCAATCATTCGTTGCGGAAGCCTGGATACTCCGGTGCCATTCAACCTTGGGCTGGAGAAAAACTTCATGGCCTATTCGCGACTGGATGAAAAAATTCAGCAACTTTTACAATACTGATATAAAATTAAATTCAGCCTTTGTACCGGCTGCTTTTATTGTATTTCAACGTTATGTATTTACTGCATTATTTGTTTTCTTCATTGGCTGCCATTTTTTATAAGTCAGGCTTCTCCATATCCATTCTACAGGACCGAAATTGAAATAAGACAACCACATATAGCTTATAAAGATCTGGCACAGGTAAATTGCTATCGCAAAAATGGTCCATGCTGCTGGTCCTAATTGACCGCCTTTTGCAAATCCAACACCGTAAAAAACTATGATACCCACCAGGCTTTGCAGGATATAATTACTAAAAGCCATTTTGCCTACAGGTTGCAGCAACGATAAAATTTTATTTCCGGTTTTTGTACGAAACCAGAGGATAATAGCTGCTGCATAAGCGAATGCTAATGGCGCTACTCCGATCGCATAGAATAAAGTTTGATAAAAACCATTCATTTTTAAATCCCAATAATCATCTTCAAAACCCATATAATATGACATCAGAAAATTTGCAGGCAGCGCCACTAAAAAACCAAATAAAATAATATAAGTCAGTATTTTTTTATTGGCTGTTATCTTTTTGAAATTGTCATTTCTTCCTAACATAAAACCAATAAGAAATACCCCTAGCACCTTCCAAATACGACTCACAAAAAACAAATAACCATACCGAAAGAAAAACCCTGCAATATTATGTTTCCAGATAAGGGGCCATGAAGCTGTTTTTTCAAGCCCGGAGAGCGGACCTATTTCGTTGTTACCTGTCAGGTTCTTTTCAATGGTAACACCCGTTTCAAAAACGATTCCTGCTGGGGCATTCATCCACAAAAAGTTCATTTTTAAGGCATATAGCAGAATGGGAAGTAAAAAGAAGATAACACCCCAGATCAGCAGATTTTTATCAGACATTTTTCTGAATAACAGTAAAGCGAAACCGAGCATGGCATAAAAAGCAACAATATCTCCGGTCCATAAAATAAACAAATGCATAAGCCCCAATAACAACATCCATCCTAACCGTCTCCTAACAGTGGGCAAAGCATTAACCCCATTTTTTTGCGCCCTGTATAATTGTTGCGAAACACCCCAGCCAAACAACAAACTGAATATGGAATAAAACTTTCCTTCTATTAAAACACCCTGAAAAAATTCTACGATCCCATCAAAAGAATAATGAAAAGGCCCTGTAACATTTTTTGAATTATAGAAACTAAAATGATGGAGATTGGCTATAAATATTCCAAGAAGGGCAAATCCACGGAGAACATCCATAATTTTTTCTCTGTCTGCATGCTGGACTGGTAGTATAGTTTGCATAGATGAGTATTTAATACAATATAAATTTATTTTCAGATATATATAATAAAAAGACCTAACAGGTCTTAAACCTGTTAGGTCTTAAAATCGCCTTCCATTTTGGAGGCGCTTCTGAAAGAGATATTTTATTTCAGTGTCATTACCCCGAATCTTGTTCTTCTTTTGAATGTTTTCAGCAGATCAGAAACGATCAGAAATTTTGTTGGTGAAATCCTGGTGGTGTTGGTGGGGATGGTTACGTATGTTTCATCTCTGTGACTGTAAATAGCCTGCCTGGACATATTGTTTTTGGCATCAACTGTGGCGGCAGCAAAAACAGATTTTTTAAAATTCATTACATCATCCGGTTTTTTACTCAGGTCACGATCGATGTTGTCTTCATCATCATTGTATAATATGATCAGTTTGTCATTTTCAACAAATGAGAAAATGCCTAAAAACAAATTTGAATTTGTCATTTTTTGATTTTTAGGAATTCGTGTAAATGCAGCCTTTCCATTTACATCAATATTGGTATTCACAATATCTCCGTAATAATAATTATAGGTTGTTCTGGTGAATCCCCTGGAATCTGAAGTGGTTGTGATTACAAGTTTATAATATTCAGCAACTAAATCTATACTCCCGTTACTTCTTGTTAATATATTCCTGATCCTGAAGTTGGGATACAATCCCGGATCTTTTGATTTATCCGAAGCATAATTGTCTTTGTCTACGAGCGTGATCAGTTCGATAGGAAATTCTATCATCTTCGGATTTTTTACATCTCCTGAACCGGCAGCCAGTTTCACATAAAAAGCACCATTGATATTTCCGTTCGATTTTCTTTTATACAAACCGGCAACAGAAACTGAACCATCTGCAGCATTTATCAAACGTGTGCCCTGTATATACTGGTTATTAAAATTAAATACCAGTTCATCATTTTTTGAACCTGCATCTTTATACACCAGCATTTTATATACGTAAGATGGAATTTTATCGCCATCTTCTCTAACACTTTCACGGGAAACTTCCTTTTCATAATGTTTGATGGCCACATATACTTTACCATCATTGGTAACGTCCATATCATAAATGGCGAGGTAACGCTGTTCTATTGGCAATTCCACTTCCCTGCTCCATAAAGTTTTCAGGTCTGTATTAAAAACGCCGATAAAATATTTTTCATTTTCTTTTCTTTTTTCAGGGCCTTCTACAAACAACAATACTTTTGAAGAGTCGTTGGAAATTTTGTAAGTTGGTTTTGCCTGGTCTCCTTTGTTGTCTGACTTAAAAACACCCAGTGTAGTTTTAGAAACAATATCCAGGGTTTCACTTATTTTGATAGCATAGAAAGTAGTGGTCTTCGACGAACTTTCATAAGCAGTATACATGAAGAATATGTTGTTGCCATATTTTTCAAAACCACGCAGGCTGGCATTTTTTTCTTCGATCGGAATTTCCTTTTCAGATATCTGTTCCATATCTGCACCCACTAAAACCACTGTTGGTGTAATGTTTCCATTACCACCGCTGAACATACCACCTCTTTTATATTCCAGTTTTAAAACAATGTATTTTCCATTTGATACGGGAACTGCATCATCAAAATCATATTTGATCTTTGAATTATCGCCCCACTTCACTGAAAAACTTTGTGCACTTGCACTGTTAGAGAAAAATAATGCAATTAAGAAAACAGCTGTCAGAAGAACTCTCATAAAGTTTTGTGTGATTTGATAAATAAAAAGCAATATAGGTTACCTTCATCACAAAAAATCTTTTGATGAAAATTTCTATGCGTTCATTCTTACCGTTCATTCTCATTTGTTGTACATCCAGCACACATGCCCAGCAAACAGTTTATTTCAGTAAAGATTCATCTGCGGTATCCAAAAAAAAATACAACAGATCAAGCGAAACGAATATTATAAAAATTGCTCCTTTATCTTTTTTGTTCGGTATAGTACCGGTATTTTACGAGAGAAGAATTTCTGATCTGTTTTCCATTCAGGCTGGTGCGGGCATTACGATTAAAAATTATATGAAAGATCTGGTGGATAATCTCGAGATCGGTAAAGTGGAAGATGAAGATTATACTTTTAACTGGAACGGCGGACAAGGTAATTTTTACAATTTTGCCTCTGAAGATCAAAAACCAAAATATAAAACAGGAACTTATTTTTCCATTCAGCCCCGGGTTTATTTTGATGGCGAAGCGATGGATGGCTATTATATGGGGATCTCTTATGATAATACTTCTTATAAATTCGGTTCACGTTCTATCGTAACTGGAGTGTCAAGCAGTAATGCTGTTTCCTTTACAGATACTTACGTTAAGGAATATGATAAATATTCTGACATTGCGGTGCATTTCGGAGGACAAACATTGTATGATCGGTTGTCGGTGGAATATTCTGTAGGTGTAGCCATCCGTTCCAAAAGCAGCAGAAGATATATTTATGGATACGACAATAACAGTGAATTTGTTGATGGATTTGCAGATCTGAAAAAATCAATTCCTGTGGGTTTGTTTTCCTTCCGGGTTGGATATCATTTTTAAATTCTTTTAATAATAAAAAAATCCGGAAGTAAAAGTTCCGGATTTTTTTTGAAGTTTATTTTTGTTCGTCCCACGATTTTTCTTTTCTGAAAACATAGGAACAGTTTAAAATGTACTGGTAAAAAACGGCATCATTACTTTGCTGCGTAAAATAATAAGATGGCCTGTAAATGATCATAAATGTATCGAGCTGTGGCGAAACAAGACCGGTAATACGGGATACCGTTTTTTTACTGAAACGATGATCAATATATTTTTCCTGCTCCTGGTTTTCCAACCTGTTTTGAAATGCCTTTAAATTTCTGTTTCTTCTGAATCTGAAAATATTTATGATCTCGTCAAGGTCTGCACCTGCAACCCCGTTAGGTGAAATGGATGTCTGTAATCCGGGTTTGCGATAACTGAATATATCTTCATACGCTTCGCGGTTTTCAATAGAATCTTCCCGGTAAGTTCTGGAAAATACTTTTACATCGGTCAGCACTTTATATTTTGATTCCACGGCTGTATGAAGGGAAATATCAAATTGCGAATTGTTGGAAATTTTACTTACAGGAAAAGGTTGAGTTGGTTTGCCTTTATAAAAAAAACTGATGGTATCATTCAAATGTACGGCAATCGAATATCTTCCCAAAGAATCGGTGGTTACCATTTTTCCATCTGAGTTAATTACTCTTACACCTTCCACTAAATTTTTTTTACTGATGTCGTATACCGTTCCTGAAATGGTAAGCTGTGCTTTCAACGGTGTATACGGCAGCATTAAAAAACTAAAAATGAAGATGTACAGTTTATTCATAAAGGCCCGAAACTAATGCACCGTTAGAAACAGAAAAATAAAGGTTATTGTTTTAACTAGGATTTCGCTTTTAAAAGCGATTCAATTACCTGCGGGTAAAAGCGGTGTTCAAGCGCCTGTACTTTGGTGGCAACAGTTTGCGCATCATCACCTGGTTCAACGGGGCAGGTTTTCTGAAAAATAATATCCCCGTTGTCATACTGTTCATCTACATAATGTATGGTGATGCCGGTTTCTTTTTCACCCTTGTCTACAACAGCATGGTGTACATGCGTGCCGTACATTCCTTTTCCCCCATAAGCCGGAAGCAAAGCGGGATGGATGTTCACTATTTTTTTAGGAAAAGCATTTATAAGTGCATCCGGAATCTTCCATAGAAATCCGGCCAGCACTACAAGGTCAGTATTTTTTAAATTTTCCAGGCAGGAATCGCCTGTAAAAAAAGACGCTTTATCTATTATTATATGCTTTATTTTTTCATCCTCTGCTATTCTGATCACCCCTGCACCCGTCCTGTTACATATAATAAGGTTAACTTTTGCCGGTACACCTTTATAGCCCGGCCGGTTAAAATGTTCAATGATCTTTTTCGCATTACTTCCTCCGCCGGATGCGAAAATGGTGATATGTTTAAAATCCGGGGTTGGGAGAATGCCCAGTTTGCCCAATAATTTTTTTTCATATTTCCAGAAAAAAGAGAATTGCCCGAACAGGAATCCGAAAAAAAGCAGGAACACCTGGTAACCGATCAGAAGAACCCCGATCTTGAGTGCCCACCAACTGAAAGAAAATGCGCTTACCTCTATCCAGGAAGTAACAGATCGGCTCACCCAGGCCGTAACCGTTCCGGTAACCGCAAAGGTGGAAAATACACAAAAAAATTGGGTCCCGTTAACGTTCCATTTCCGCTGAAGGCGAGTAAACATTCTACAAAGTTGGTTAATCAGTTTGATTTGAACAGGAGGAATAGAGGTTATACCCATATTTTTTTTGTTGACAAATACATGACAATTATAATATTGACCATGTTACAAATCGCTGAAAGTCAAGCCAGGCAAGGGAAAAAAAATAATTCAAATGTTGATACATTGTCGGTATCTACCCTTATTTTTGCATCCAAATCAGGAAATTTTCCACATTAGCCCCGATATTTATGAGCTGCTATAGAAAAATCTTAACAAATCTTTCCCTAAGTTTTATAGTTCTCTTATCTGTTTTTTTTACAAATTCAGCTGCAGCTCAAAACGGAGAGGCACTGTTCAAAGCCAACTGTGCTTCTTGTCACAAACCAGATAAAGATTATGCCGGTCCTGCCCTTAAAGGCTGGAAAGACCGGGAACCTGATGGATGGATTTACAAATGGGTAAAAAATCCTGCAGGCATGATCGCCACGGATGCTTATGCAAAAACTTTATTTGATAAGTGGAAGCCAACCGTAATGACGGCTTTTCCTAATCTTAAAAAAGAAGAAATTGATGCGATTATGGTTTATGTAGATGCGTACGTACCTCCTGCACCCGCTGCTACTGCGGCTACTGGAGGAAACGGAGCCCCTGCATCAGATAATTCCCTCCTATTCGGCATCCTCACTCTGGTTCTGGCATTAGTGGGCTTTATATTATTACAGGTTAACAGCAATCTCCGCAAATTAACCGACGAAAAAGAAGGCATTCACAGAGGTGAGCCTGTTCCATTTTACCGTAATAAAACTTACCTGATGGCAGGTGTTCTTTTGTTATTTGGTTTAGGTGGATATTATACGATCAACGGAGCTATCGGTTTGGGAAGAATGAAAAATTACCAGCCGGTTCAGCCTATTTATTATTCACATAAAGTACATGCCGGTGTTAACCAGATCAGCTGTTTGTATTGTCATGGATCTGCACAGGAAAGCAAACATGCAGGTATTCCATCTGTAAATGTTTGTATGAACTGTCACATCGCGGTAAAAGCGTATGCAGGAGAACCTATCGTTAAAGAGGATGGAACTGCAGTGGACGGAACAGCAGAGATCCAGAAATTATACAAATACGCAGGCTGGAATCCTGACACCAAAGAATACAATGCAGACAGAAACGGAGATGGTGCACCAGACGGATCACGTCCGATAGAGTGGGTTAAAATTCACAATCTACCGGATCATGTGTATTTCAACCACAGCCAGCACGTAACTGTTGGTAAACAACAATGCCAAACCTGCCACGGTAATATCCAGGAAATGGGCGAAGTGTACCAGTTCTCTGACCTGAGCATGGGATGGTGTATTAATTGTCACCGCGAAAGCAAGGTAGATTTCTTTAACAAAGAGACCGGCGAAGGAAACAAATTTTACAGCATTTATGAAAAGTTCCATACTGATATGAAAAACCATAAAATGGACAGTGTGACGGTTGAAAAGATCGGCGGAACTGAATGTCAGAAATGCCATTACTAATAGAAATTTGAAAAGCATGTGGCAACACATGCGGTAAATCCCAACTTTTCAAATACACGAATTTTCAAATTGTACTATGAGTCAAAACAAATACTGGGGAAATTTTGGACAACTGCATCAAACAGAAAGCTTCAAAGATTCTGCAGATAAGGAATTCAAAGAGGAATTGCTTCCGCTGGAAGATATTGACCAGGGATTCAATGGTAAAACGCCTCGTCGCGACTTCTTAAAATATCTCGGATTCAGTACAGCTGCAGCTGCATTGGCGGCAAGTTGTGAAATGCCTGTAAGAAAAGCAGTTCCTTATTTACAAAGACCAGACAACGTTACGCCCGGAGTGGCCAACTTATATGCATCAACTTATATCGACAGCGGAGATGCGGTAAGCGTAGTTGTTAAGCAGCGTGACGGTCGCCCGATCAAAATTGAAGGAAACACATTGTCGTCTGTTACCCGTGGTGCAACCAGCGCCCGTGTTCAGGCTTCCGTGCTGGATCTTTACGATACCACACGTCTTCGTCACCCACTTCAATTGAGTGGCAGAGATTATAAAGAAGTAAGCACTTTTGAAGCTATGGATAACCTTGTTGCCAATGCAATGGCAGGTGTCAATGGCAAACCTGTGGTTTTACTTACTTCTACCATCAACTCTCCTTCTACTCTACAGGTGATCAGCCAGTTCCTGGCAAAATATCCTGCCGGCAGCCGCCATATTCAATACGATGCCATGAGTTGCAGCGGATTGATACTAGCCAGCGAAGCGAGCTATGGAAAAAGAATGATCCCTTCGTATCGATTCGACAAAGCACGTACGATCGTGAGTCTGGGAGCTGATTTCCTGGGATCATGGATAAGCCCGGTAGAATTCCACAAACAATACAGCATAAACCGTAAGATCGAAGGCGAAAAACCTACGCTGAGCCGTCATATTCAGTTTGAAAGTATGATGAGCTTAACAGGATCTAATGCGGATGACCGCTTTATACACAAGCCATCAGAAACCGGGGCAATTGCCCTGGCTATCCTTTCCAAAATAGGAGGTAGCGTTTCTGCCCCTTCTATTGCAGATGCAAATCTTAATAAAGGAATCGATCTTGCTGCACGTGCACTGATGG
>JANNZE010000134.1:0-3771 GCA_031410455.1 Chitinophagaceae bacterium
ATCATTGGCAGAAGTAATTTTGTAGGAAGACCGATCAGCATTTTACTGAATGGAAACAATTATCCGGGAAACTGCACCGTTACGGTTTGCCACAGCAGGAGTGAAAATATAGATACGCTTTGCAAACAGGCAGATATATTGGTAGTTGCATTGGGTAAACCAGGTTTTCTGAAAGCAGAAATGGTAAAGGAAGGTGCAGTGATCATTGATGTAGGAATCACCAGGGTGCCGGATGCCACAAAGAAAAACGGTTATGCCATTAAAGGTGATGTAGATTTCGAACAGGTTGCGCCGAAATGCAGATTCATTTCTCCTGTTCCCGGTGGTGTGGGACTGATGACCATTGCAGCATTATTAAAAAATACTTTTAACGCCTGGAAGGCAAGAAGAATACATGCCTGATATTAATACGATACCTGCAGAATCAACGACCGGTTTACAGGATGTTTACCCGGTAATGGAACATTTTTATACGTTGCAGGGTGAAGGTTTTCACCAGGGAAGAGCAGCTTATTTTATACGCCTTGGAGGATGTGATGTGGGTTGTGTGTGGTGCGATGTAAAGGAAAGCTGGAACAAGGACAATCATCCTCAGTATCCCGTAAAAGAATTGGTACAATTTGTAAAAGATGCAAAAGCACCCATGGCAGTGATTACCGGCGGAGAACCACTGATGCATCAGCTGGATGAACTCACCGCTCAATTACAGGATGCAGGTATTGAAACCAACATTGAAACATCCGGTTCCTATGAACTCAGCGGTGTGTGGAACTGGATATGTGTGTCTCCTAAAAAATTCAAATCTCCGCTTCCATCCGTTTTAAAAAAAGCGAACGAATTAAAGATCATCGTATTCAATAAATCTGATTTTGCATGGGCAGAACAACATGCGCAAATGGTTTCACCGGGTTGTAAATTATACCTGCAGCCGGAGTGGAGCCAGTCAGAAAAAATGAACCCGCTTATTATCCAATATATCATGGATCATCCGCAATGGGAACTATCACTGCAGGTGCATAAATTTCTCAATATTCCCTGATCAGCTGTTTTTAACTTTCCGTATAACACCTTCGAAAAAAAATCGTTCTATCTTCATTGGCCAATTTAATGTGATGAGTAGATTTTTTTCTTTACTGAATATTATCATTTGTATGAGTTTCTGTTCGGGTGTTGAAGCACAATGGTATGACCCCGAAAAAGTGAATAAAAAAACAAAGGCTATCAATGAAAAGGCCTATGCCGCAGCGATGGACGGCAATTATGCAAAATCTTTAGAATTACTGAATGATGCTATCATTTCTGATAATCGTTTTGTGGAAGGATATTTATCACGTGCAGGTATTTATGCAGAAAAGAAAAACTATGCTGCTTCTGTAAAAGATTTTGAAGATGCCCTTCAACTGGATCCTGTATTTTCAAAAACTTACTTACTGCCTTATTCTATTTCACTTGCAGGTATTGGCGAATTTGACAGGGCTTTAAAAGCGGTCCTGGAATTTCTTCAGAATCCAACATTGAATGAATACAGCATACGCTCCGGAAATTACAGGAAACAATGTTATGAATTTGCATTGCAGTATGCAAAGGATCATTCTTTTAAGGATTATACTTTTTCCACGCATAACCTCTCCCCCAATATCAATTCATCTGACCTTGAATATTTTCCGTCTGTAACCATAGATGGTAAAAAAATTATTTTCACCAAACGCATTGGCAATGATGAAGATTTTTACGAAAGTGCGCTTATAAACGGAGAGTGGACGAAAGCAACGCCACTGGAAGGCCGCATCAATACCAATCTTAATGAAGGTGCACAAAATGTTTCGCAGGATGGACAGGTATTAATCTTTACCGGTTGCAATTATCCCGAAGGTGAAGGAAGTTGTGATCTGTACATTTCGTATAAAACAAAAACAGGCAGCTGGACAGAACCGGAAAACATGGGCCCGATCGTAAATACAGATTTCTGGGAATCTTCTCCATCTTTATCGCCTGATAAAAAAGAACTTTATTTTTCCAGCGGAAGACCCGGCGGTTACGGGGGGAAAGATATATGGGTGACCCGGAAAAATCTCAATGGAAAATGGGGACGCCCCGAAAATTTGGGAGAAGACATCAACACCCCAGGTGATGAAGGTTGTCCTTTCATGCATGCCGATAACCAGACATTATATTTCAACAGCAATGGACACCCGGGATACGGAACCACAGACCTGTTTTTAAGCAGGAAAACAGATCAGGGATGGGAAGTACCTACCAACCTCGGTTACCCGATCAATACGATAGATGATGAAGGATCTTTAGTGGTGGCATCTGACGGAACAACCAGTTATTATGCCAGTGAACGCAGTGATTCAAAAGGCGGACTGGACCTGTACACTTTTCAACTTCCGAAAGAACTGAGTGCACAAAAAACTTTGTGGGTAAATGGAAAAGTGTTTGATAAAAAAACCGGTAATGGTTTACCATCCACTGTTGAACTGTCTGTACCGGGAAAGAATAAGATCATTTCAAAACTGCAGACCGATGAAGACGGAAATTACCTTGTAACATTACCGATAGGAAAAGATTATGCATTCAATGTAAACCGGAAAGGATATTTATTTTTTTCCGATAATTTTTCACTCACCGGTACATCAGCAGATTCTGCCAGAACGATCGATATTCCCCTGCAGCCCCTGGAAGCCGGATCAGAAATCGTACTGAGAAATATTTTTTTCAATTCCAAAGAATTCAAGTTGAAAACAGAGAGTTATGAAGAACTGAATCGGGTGGTTCAATTGATGAAAGAAAATCCAAAATTGCGGATTCTTATTTCAGGGCATACCGATAATGTAGGTAACCCGGCAGATAACCTGGTACTGAGTAAAAACCGTGCAAAAGCGGTGGTGAATTATTTATCATCGCAGGGAATAGAAATGTCAAGGTTAACTGCAAAAGGCTTCGGCGAAACAAAACCTATGGGATCAAACGACAATGAAACGGGAAAATCACGCAACAGAAGGACGGAATTAAACATTTTATCCATACAATAAGCATGTAGGTTTGTTCATCTGTATGAAAGATGAACTGCTGTATAATATCGCACTTACACAAATACCTAACGTTGGTGCAGTACATGCCAAAAATTTATTATCGGTTTACGGCGAAGCAAAAAGTATTTTCAAAGCACCACGACATCACCTGGAAAAAATTGAAGGTATCGGCACGGTGAGAGCGGCAGCCATTCGTTCCTTTACAAACTTTTCTGTATGTGAACAGGAAATGTTGTTCCTCGAAAAAAAGAAGATCAGCGCATTGTTTATGTCGGATGATGATTTCCCTCAAAGATTGCTGAATTGCTATGACCATCCCATACTTCTGTATTACCGCGGAAATGCGGATCTGAATGCATCTAAGATCATTGCCATAGTTGGCACCAGGAACAATTCTGAATATGGAAAGCAATTCTGTGAACAATTCATCGGGAGTCTTAAAAATGAAGACATACTCATCATCAGTGGCCTTGCGTTTGGTATTGATACCATCGCCCATAAACAAAGTGTGAAACATGAGATGTCAACGGTAGGTTTATTGGCGCATAGCCTTGACAGGATCTATCCGGCAGAAAATAAAAATATGGCAAAACAAATGCTCCACCACGGAGGTTTGCTCAGTGAATTTATCAGCGGAACAAAACCGGACCGTGAGAATTTCCCCAAACGAAACCGCATAGTTGCGGGAATGTCGGATGCCACTATTGTAGTTGAATCAGGGAAAAAAGGTGGCTCT
>JANNZE010000135.1:0-9450 GCA_031410455.1 Chitinophagaceae bacterium
TGATATTTTTGATGGTATTGTAATTTCTCCTTACAATTCGTTCATCTTCGCAATGCGTGGCGATCAGCATTTCAGCACTTTCAAAAATTTTATTGAGCGTAACATAATTATCCACCAGCATGGAGCCTGTACTGCTTCCCATAAAGATCTTGATACCGCAAATTTTATTTTTGAATGTATTGGTTTGTAAAACTTCTTCTGAATTGGAATTACTTACACCCATGTAAAAGCTATAATTGGCCACTGAATTATGCTGGGCAATGTGATATTTTTCCTCCAGCAGGTCGATGTCGAGTGCATTGGGAATGGTATTGGGCATTTCCATAAAGGATGTAACGCCTCCTGCAACGGCCGCTTTACTTTCTGTTTCAATGGTTGCTTTATGCGTAAGGCCGGGTTCCCTGAAATGCACCTGGTCGTCGATACAACCCGGCATGAGGTGTAAATGCTCGCCGTTTATTTCTTCCGTTTTATATTTTACATCAATATTGTTATCTACTCTTTCGATCCTTTCATTTGCAATCAGCACATCTTTTAACTCTGTTTTTCCTTCATTCACCAACTGTATGTTCTTAAAGAGATATTTTTGCATATCTTGAAATTATAGATTCTTAAATTAATCACATGCAATTTACGAAAGCCTTCACGGCCATCCTTATTATACTTGCTCCTGTTTTTGCTGACGCACAATCCACTTACATCCCGTTGGGCAGTAAAGAATATCATTTAATGGATCGCCTGGAGATCAAGCAATCGAAATACATCCATATCAATTTTTCCGCTGCCAAACCTTATAGCCGGAAAAATACAGTTCAGGAAATATTGCTGATCGATAGTCTCAGAAACGGGTTGATCAGCACTGAAGACGATCGCTTTAAAAATTACCGGAAATATTCCCTCAGCAATATCGATATCTATAATATCGAAAGCCTGAAGATGAATAACAGTGAATGGCAGCCGGAGGTACCAGAGTCTTTCAACAGCAAAAGGCCGGTGTTGAAAAGATTTTATACAACGCCTTCCAATTTTTATGAAGTTCATACGAAAGATTTTTTTCTTGCGGTTAATCCGGTCCTGAATTTTCAGGCTGGAAAAGAATCGGATAATGATCAGACTTTATACATCAACAGCAAAGGCATTACAGTACGTGGAATGATCGCCAATAAAATTGGTTTCTCTTCCACGTTAACAGATAACCAGGAGAGAGGTCCTTCATTTTTCTCACAGCGCATCCGTCAATCACGTGCGGTTCCCGGTTATGGTTTTTATAAATCTTTCAAGAATGACAGTACCGCAACCGATTATTTCGATGCACGTGGATACATTACCTTCAATGCTGCAAAATTTATCAATTTCCAGGCGGGATACGATAAGAATTTTATTGGTAATGGCTACAGAAGTTTGTTTCTGAGTGATTTTGGAAACAGTAATTTGTTTTTAAAAATCAATACGAAGATCTGGCGTTTCAATTACCAGAACCTGTTCATGGAACTGATGCCACAATTCAGGAAGAATGGTGATTCTTTGCTGAACAGAAAATATGCAGCGATGCATCACCTCAGTATCGATCTTACCAAATGGCTGAATGTGGGTTTATTTGAGGGTGTTATTTTCGGAAGGAAAAATCGTTTTGATTTTCAATATTTGAACCCACTCATTTTTTATCGTCACATAGAAGGTACCGTAGGCAGCCCGGATAATGCGATCGCCGGTTTGGATTTTAAGGCAAATGTGTTGCATCGTTTCCAGGTATACGGACAACTATTGCTGGATGAATTCCTGATCTCCCAGGTACGTAACAATCCAAAAAGCTGGGTGAATAAATTCGGAATTCAGCTGGGAGGAAAATACATCGATGCATTTGGTGTAAAGAATTTAGATCTGCAACTGGAGTTGAATCGTGTTCGTCCGTTCACTTATTCTCATAATGATACCATTGCAAATTATACGCATTACAATCAGCCACTGGCACATCCGCTTGGTGCTAATTTCCAGGAGGTGATCGGTATTGTAAATTATCAGCCCCTTCCAAAATGGTACGTAAAAGCAAGAGCGATCTATTATTATAAAGGCCTCGACAGTGCCGGAAGAAATTTTGGTGGTGATATTTTCAGATCTTATTTAACGAGATCTTCGGACAATGGCTATACCGTTGGAGGCGGAGAGAAATTAACAGTGGTGAATGCCATGCTCGATGTTTCTTATGAGTTCAGGGAAAATTTATTTTTTGAATTCAGTGTGCAGAAACGTGCATTCAAAACCGGGGATTCACCATCACAGAGTTCTACGATGTTCTCAGGTGGAATCCGGTTGAATCTTGCAAAAAGATCCTACGATTTTTAATTATTCAACCGTTATGGAAAACGTAATGGAACGTGCGTTGATCTTATCCAGTACATTGGAAAATTTGAGATCAGCATCACGGCTGTGTACATTTCCAAAACCCCAGCCGGCTTTTAATTCAGGAGATAAAACGAATACAGGGAAATAAATATGAAATCCGATACCGGCTTCCAGTCCGTAATCGAGTTTTTTTAATTTGATCAGGTCTTCTGCTTTTCTGTTTCCGGCATTCGCTGCAAAATCATATTCTACTTTACCGCCACCGAACATATAAACTTTCAGGTTATTGATTCTGTCGCTGCTGAATTTAATCTGTAAGGGAAGCGACATAGTAATGCCCTGAACTTTTTTGATCATCACGGAATCTTCACCAGCAGGTTTATTCGGGTATTTGAGATTATACTGAAATGCTTTTTCTGTGAACACAAGATTCAGCGGATAAGTTCTTACATCAAAATGTTCGCCAAGGCGCATGTTCACAAGCCAGCCAAGATTGATGCCGGTGCTGTTAAGACTTTCCACCACAAGTACACTGTCATTCAGACCTCCGCCCGGTAAACGTAAAAATTGAGGATGTCTGGAGAAGTTGTAATGTGCACGGTTGATCCCGAGATTGATCCCGAAATGGAATGGCTTATCATCATGCTCTTCCTGGTTCAGCTCCCGCAATTGTGCTAAAGAACTGAAAGAAACAGAGATGAATAGTACAGCCAATATTATTTTTCGCCGCAATAAATACTGCATATTCCTAAACTCAGTGTTTTGTTATACGTGTTGTGAAATCCCAGTTTATCCAGGATGAGTGTAAAATTTTTACCTTCAGGAAATTGTTTTATTGATTGATCTAAATATGCGTATGCGGTTTTGTTCTTACTGAATATTTTTCCGGCAGCCGGGCAGATGGTCTTCATATAAAAATTATATAGACCTTTAAATACCGGGTTGCGGGGTTTGCTGAATTCCAGCACCACTAATTTTCCGCCGGGCTTTAAAACTCTTTGTATTTCGGATAAACCTTTTTCCAGGTTTTCGAAATTACGAACGCCAAATGCAACTGTTACAGCGTCAAACGTATTATCAGGAAAAGATATTGTTTCGCTGTCGCCATTTAACAGTTCAATGGTATCATCCAGTTTTAATTCCTTCAGTTTATTTCTGCCGATATCCAGCATTTTATTGCTGATATCAATGCCGGTTATTTTTTCAGGATGGAGCAAACGCGATGCCATGATCGCCACATCAGCTGTGCCTGTTGCTACATCAAGAATATATTTCGGCTGTTGTTTTATTAACTGGTTCAGTGCTTTTTTCCTCCAGGTCTGGTCTATGCCGGCACTTAAAAAACGATTGAGAAAATCGTAACGTACAGCAATGCTATCGAACATATTTGCCACCTGTTCTTTCTTGGTGAGCACTGAATGCTGGTCTGGTACAACGGTATCGTGTGCGTATTTCATTGAGGGTGTAAAGATACACGGTTTGCATGGTAGAAACCGGTAACATACCGCTGCTAGCAGGGGAATGACTAAATTTGACAAAATCTTTGCGATTCATGCATATTAAAAACGCCGAATATATTATCAGCAGCCCTGATTTCAATAAATGCCCGGTACCTGATAAACCGGAATATGCTTTTATCGGCAGAAGTAATGTTGGCAAATCGTCATTGATCAATATGTTGTGTAACAATGAAAAACTGGCGAAAACGTCTTCGTCACCCGGCAAAACACAATTGATTAATCATTTTGAAATAAACAGTTCAGGACCCTCCACAATAGATCCTAAGAAAGACGTGCATCACAAATGGTATTTAGTGGATCTGCCCGGATATGGTTTTGCAAAAGTGAGCATCAGCAGCAGGAGGAGATGGGAGCAGATGATCGAAAATTATTTACGAAAACGTGAAAACCTGGCCATGGTGTTTGTGCTGATCGACAGCCGTCATTCACCGCAGAAAATTGATATACAGTTTTTGGAAAATCTTAAAAAATGGCAGGTGCCTTTTGCACTGGCCTTTACCAAATCTGATAAAGAAAATCAGCGGACGGTTAGTAAGAACGTAAAGGATTTTTTAAACGAGATGAAAAAGACATGGCAATTTCTTCCGGCTCATTTTGTAACGAGTGCCGTAAAAAAAGCCGGCAAGGAAAAATTGCTGGATCTCATTCATGAGTCCAATGAAATTCTCCTGCAAAAAAATTAATTTACCATTTTATTGGCGCAACTACTGCTGGCAAATGCTTCCGGTTTGGCTTTAAAGGCAAAGCCCATTCCCAGGATATATCCCATGGCTTCGCGTAAAGCTTCATTGCTTTTGAATTGCGGATTGGTATTAATATCGGCATGCACTTCCATGTCAACATTATACAACGTAAATAATCCGCAGAGTTCATAAGCGATCTCAATGCTTTTGGCAACCTCCACCAGCATTCTTTCCTTGATACTGTAAGAATGAGTTGTCTTTTCATTGTGAATGAACATAAAACCGCCGTGGCCTTCTCTTAAAAAAACAATAACGGTAGCGAATTCTGTTTCCCGGCCTTTAACCTGGCTGTCGGTTCCTATACAGACTTTGAGATGATAGCCTGCTGCAGTTTCTCTTTTGATCACTGCTTCCACTGCATCTTTTATAGGAAGTTCTATGGCATCGCCATTAAATTTTCTCCATAACATAGAATGGGGTTTTCTAAAGTTAAGAAGAAATGAACATAATTCAGTCAACAAACAGGTTATCCATAAAATAAAAAAAGGGACCAGCCCCTAACGCTGATCCCTAACTTACACATGAATCTACCTTACTGTTTTATAATTCTTTCTGTTTGTCTTTCGCGATTATTTGTGAGGAACTGTAATATGTACATTCCCGAACTGTACTGTTGCATATTGATCCTGGTGATACCTGCATTTCCACGTCCCCTGTTCATCATCCGGCCATTCATATCCATCAGTATAAAGTTATAACCGGTTCCTGCATTTATGGTTACATCAGTTGTAGCGATGGTATTAACATTGATACTATGTGTTGATGCAGTGGAACGAAGTGCTACAATATTTGAATATGCTGTCTGGCCTATCACTGAGGTAACTTTCAAACGATAGTACATAGTTCCTGAGAAATTAGGCGCATATGCATAGCTGTTTGTGGTAACCGGTAACTCAGTGATCTGTTTGAAGAGGATACCATCATCAGAAACTTCAATGATCTGTTTTGCTATAGGTTCATCAGCAATGATGCTCCAGTTCACATTATGATATCTTCTGTCCACATTTCCACGCAGTGTAATATCATGTATCGGCAATGGCGCTGCAGCAAAACCAGAAATCGAATATCCTCCGATGCTTCCGTAATCACTGATGTTTGCATTACCTGTTCCGGATACCACAAAATAATAAGTGCCTGCAGTTAAAGTGGTGTCAATGGTTACATCAAGGTAACTGGCTTTATCGTACGTTTTCAGCAATACATTGGCGTTGTTATAGAGGTCTACCCTTATGTCGAGATTAGCGCCTACATTAGCAGCGTTTATCGAAAAAGGTGTTGCCTGGAAACGGATCGTTCTTGTGTTGGACAATACCATTCTGAATGCATCTTTATCGGTATTGGTCTCAATTATTCCGGTATTTGAAAAAGAATTATTGTTCAGCATTGTTGCAGTTGCATCAATGCTTGAGTTGAAATCATCTGTACGGTAACCAAATCCATTCTGTGTAGTGATGATGGTAAGGTTGTCCTGTATATTACTGCAGCCATAAGGAGTAGGGCCATCGTTCCAGCCTGTCATATTTTTATAATAACTGTTTCCCATGATAGGAGCCCATCCTGTTTCACCTGAACCTGTACCTTCCGCATAAGTTGCTACAAGGCGGCACGTTGCATCGTAGGCCGATTGATGTGAAAGACCTAAAGTATGGCCGGTTTCATGAGAGCAGCACTCTGCTACATATTTCGGATTGTTCTGTAATCTGTCCTGGAAAACAAATCCCGGAGTATCATCTCCCCATGTAAATGAACCTACATAAGAAATGCCGCCAACACCAGATGTCCATCCGCTGGTTGGCGTAACTATTATACGGATACGCCTGTTCAGCGGAGCACTTAAAAACACTGTTGAATCAGTAGTAATATTTACATTAAACGGTCTGAAATCTTCTGCAACGCGATTGAAAATATCTGTGATTTGCGTACCCGACATAGTTGATGGCGCACACATTAAAGTATTTCCGCTGTTCCATCCTGTACTTTTAACCGTTTGGCCATCAAAGTCAAGAAAGATAGTAGGTCTTGCAGAAGCAAAACTGTTCAGCTTAGGAGTTTGACTGCTTACTTGTAATCCTGCAACAATCAGGAGTAATGTAAATAGGGTTTGGAAGTTTTTCATTTTGCTGGATTTTACTGCCATGCAGTAGTAGTATGGATTTGGATATATGGGAGGTTATCAGTGACAGACTTCCAGGATTCTTTCTGTATTAATTTTTTTAAATGCATAACCCGTTCCGTCCTGTTCTATCATAAAACCGTCACTTGCATCTTTATGCATAATTCTTCCTACAAAAGAAACAGTGCGGTCTTCATTGATCTGTTTTGATAAATGAAAAACGGCGTTGTCGTAACCACTCAGTTGAATGGTCATGGATTGCAGGTTGCTGTATTTGGTGATATTGCTTAATACTCTTCCGTAGAAGATAGTATTGTTAGAAAATGTAAAGGTCACAGGATCTCCTTCAGAAGCTGTGAAAGCGCTGGCTAAGCTTTGGGCTGAGCAGGTCATTCTTTCCGGCTGGTTGCTGAAAAGAGCGGGTTTGTGTGCGGTTTGTGCGTATACGCCTTTTGAAAGGCATAGCATCAGCATAAACAATGTGGTTGTCAGCGGTTTCATGGTACTGTTTTTTCAGAGATATCGAATACAATATCATAAACGCCACATTAGACCGCTTATTATATAAACCGTAAAATAATTTTGACTAATACTGACCGGTACCGAGCATTACCAGTGTACAGGCCTCCAGTGTTTCTATACCATTGTTCATGGCAAGAGAGGCTAATTCACGGTTTTCCGTTCCAGGGTTGAAGATGATCCTTTTGGGTTGAAGGCTTAATATATAATCGTAATACTGTTTCTGATTGGCGGGATTGAGATACAGCGTAATTGTATCAATATCATTATACATCTCTTTGTCAGTATGGATCGGAATACCGCTCACAGACCCTTTTTGCTTTCCCATGGCCAGTACCGGGTGCTTATGCTGAAGCAGTTTATTCACGGCAAGGTAGCTGTATCGCTGAGGATTTTCAGACGCACCCATAACAAGCGTTTTCTTTTCCATTTTTGAGAATTAATCTAAGAATAAATAAGACAGATCTTTTTCCGGGATCATACAACTCTCTTTCTTTCCAAACCATTTATACCGGTTCTTTGCGATCCAGCTGTAGATGCCATCCCTTATAAAACGTGGTACAATAATAAAGCCATATGCCAATGCAAGAGGTCCTCCTATCATTTTTAAAAACATTAATGCAGCGGATGATTTTATATAGACCTTTTGATTGTATATCAGAATGAATGAATCGGTATGTGGCAACTGAACATGATACTGTTTCATTAATTGAAGGCCAGCTTCACCTTGCAAAGAAGCAAAACGAAATTGTTTTTTACGATCGTGGCGGATTACAAAACGTACTGCGCTGTTACATAAATTACAAATCCCATCAAATAGTATGACGGGATTTGAGATATTGTTCATGATGAATATAATTATAACAACATGGTGATAGGATCTTGCATCAGTTGTTTCAGTGTTTGCAGAAATGCAGCACCAACAGCGCCGTCCACACTTCTGTGATCGCAGCTCATAGTAACTTTCATTACATGGGTGGCGACAAATTCATTATTTTTTGAAACAACAATTTCTTTGATCTTTCCTACTGCTAAAATGCAACTGTCAGGAGGATTGATGATGGCAGTGAATTCTTCAATGTCCATCATGCCCAGGTTGGAAATGGTAAAGGTATTTCCGCTGAATTCCTGCGGCTGTAATTTTTTATCCCTTGCTTTTGCATATAATTCTTTTGCTTCAGAAGCAATCTGGGATATTGTTTTAAGATCAGCGTGTTTGATTACGGGAACGATCAATCCTTCCGGCATTGCTACTGCAGAACCGATGTTTACATGGTGATTGTGCCTGATAAAATCTCCCATCCAGCTGCTGTTCACATCCGGATGATTTTTCAATGCAACGGAACATGCTTTGATAAGCATATCGTTGAAGGAAATTTTTACAGGACTGATAGCATTCATCGCTTCCCGCGCTTTCATGGCATTGTCCATATTGATCTCCATCGTAAGATAGAAATGCGGTGCGGAGAATTTACTTTCACCCAAACGGCGTGCGATGGTTTTACGCATTTGTGTGAGTGGTGTATCTGTAAAACTTTCTTCACCGGATGCCATTTTCTGAACCTGGGCATTTTGCTGTGCAGCCGGTGCGGCAGACGGGTTGAATGTTTCTATATCTTTTTTTATGATCCTTCCGCCATCTCCTGAACCATTCAGTTGTTTAAGGTCAATGCCTTTTTCCTGTGCGATTCTTTTGGCCAGCGGAGATGCTTTGATGCGGCCATTATCTTCATCATTGTGAGCAGCAGGTACAGTTTCTGCAGATGGTGCTGCAACTGTCGGTGCGGCTGTATTTTCTTTTTGCGGTGCAGCTGAATTTGCCGTAGCAGTATTGGCACCGGATTTTTCTGCAGCCACATAAGCGGAAACATCTGTTCCAGGTTTTCCAACAATTGCAATGATCTCATTGATCTTTGCTGCGTTGCCGGCTTCCACACCTACGTATAATAAAGTTCCTTCTTCATATCCCACCACTTCCATCGTGGCCTTATCGGTTTCCACTTCAGCCAGTACATCATCGCTTTTTACTGCATCGCCTAACTTTTTATTCCATGCAATAATCTTTCCTTCCGTCATGGTATCACTCAGCAATGGCATGCGGATCTCTTTTGCGCCTGAAGGAAGTTCAACTTTTGCCGCCGTATTTTCCTGTGGTTTGGAACCTTCTTCTTTTGGTGCAGGTTGCGCTGCTTCCTGTGCCGGAGCTGCGGGT
>JANNZE010000136.1:0-11365 GCA_031410455.1 Chitinophagaceae bacterium
ATATTATCAATGGCCTCAATCATTACATCGGAATGAAAAGCCTGCATAATGAAGATTTTATTGAATTTACATTGCTGCCTTATTTCATTGTCTTTTTTGCGCTGGCTTTCATACTTATAATTTTTATCAACCGAAAAAAATGGTTGAATATTCTATTCATCTCCTTTGTGTGTTTTGGAATTATTGCCATGGTAGATTTCTGGAAATGGGAATACGATTATGGCCATAACCTGAATCCTAATGCGGCCATTGTTGTACCGGGCATGGCGTATCAGCCACCGCTGATCGGTTTTAAACAACTCCTCAATTTCGGAGCATATTCTGTTCCTGATATCGGTGGCTGGATATTCATCGGCGTAGGAGTTTTACTGGCTTTCCTTTTTTTTTATGAAAACTTTTATAAAAAGAAGTTCAGAAATAAAAACCTGATCTCTGCGTTGATCATTCTTTCATTTTTACCAGGTTGCACGACTGGTGTGAACAAGATCGAGGTTGGAAAAGATAATTGTAGCATGTGTAAAATGACGATCGTTGATGCAAAATTCGGAGCGGAACTGGTAACTCAAAAAGGAAAAATTTACAAATTCGATGATGTGGAATGTATGGAGCGTTTTTTAAAGGAAGACGTAAATAAAGTTACCATAAAAGATACCTATATCGTGGATTATTGCGCAGCACACGAGTTGGTTAACATTAACAATGCTTACCTGCTTAAGAGTGATAACATTCATGCACCAATGAATGGAAATATAATCGCCTTTGCCAGTGCAGACAGCCTTGATAAATATGCAGACCTCTTGAAAGGCCAGAAATTAAACCGCAATTATTTCGGAAAATGAAATGGTTATGTATCATAGGAATCTTCTTTTATACTGCTTCACATGGAGCAATTTTATATGTAGGAAAAAGCAATCCATTTACATCCATATCAGAAGCACTGAAGGTTGCCAAAGATTATGATACCATCGCTGTTTCTTCAGGGAAATACCTGGAGAAAAACATCATCATCAGCAAACCGGTATTCATATATGGAATCGGTTCTCCGGTACTGGATGGAGAAAATTTATATGAGATCATTTCTGTTAAAGCCAATAATGTTCACATACAGGGTTTTATTTTACAGCATACCGGCCGGTCCGGCATGAACGATTTTGCAGCTATCAAAATGTATGATTGTCACAATGTGATAATAAACGACAATATCATTAAAGATGCATTCTTTGGTATTTATGCGCAATACTGTATCAATTGTACCATTAAAAATAATACACTTATTGCAGCAGAAATTGAAGAACAGCAAAGCGGTAATGCTATTCACTGCTGGAAAAGTGACAGTATGCTGATCATTGCTAATAATATCACTGGTCACAGGGACGGAATATATTTTGAATTTGTAACACATTCAGTGATCTGGAGAAATATATCCCAGAAAAATATACGCTACGGTTTACATTTTATGTTTTCCAATGATGATGCTTATATCAGCAATATTTTTGAAAATAATGGTGCCGGCGTGGCGGTGATGTTTTCGCACGGTGTTAAAATGTTCAATAACTATTTTTCTAAAAACTGGGGAGATGCAGCGTATGGAATTTTATTAAAAGAGATCTCTGACAGTTACATACAGGGGAATCATTTTGAAAATAACACGATGGCTGTGTATGCAGAAGGTGCCAGCAGGATTCAGATCAGGAAAAATATATTTAAAGACAATGGCTGGGCATTTAAGATCCAGGCAAGTTGTATGGATGTTGAAGTGGTTGCCAATAATTTCCTGGGCAATACTTTCGATATTGGTACCAATGGTTCCCTGGTGTTGAATATTTTCAAAAATAATTACTGGGATAAATATGAAGGTTATGATCTTGACAGGAATAATGTGGGCGATGTGCCATACAGGCCTGTTAGTTTATATGGGATGATCGTAGAACAGAATCCAACAGCTATGATCCTGTTTCGCAGCCTGATCACCACTTTAATGGACAGGTCAGAAAAGATCATTCCCGGTTTAACACCGCACGACCTTATAGACAATTTTCCCATGATGAAACCTGTCAAATTATGATCATCGCCAATAAAATACATAAAAAATTCGGCAGGCTGCAGGTGCTTAACAATGTAAGCGTTACCTGTAATAAAGACCAGTGCATAGGTTTGATAGGTCCCAATGGCAGCGGTAAAACAACATTTATAAAATGCATCCTGGGAATGGTAGTTTGTGATACAGGCTTCATCACCTTCAGGGAAAAAAATATCAATAAAGAATGGAGCTACCGGAATGATATCGGCTATATGCCTCAGATCGGTAAGTATCCGGATAATATGATGGTTGGCCAATTGTTCGACATGATGAAAGATATCAGGTCGCATGATACAAAATTGGACGAAGAGCTTATCGAAAAGTTTCAGCTGAAAGATATTTTCCAAAAGAGAATGCGCACGCTTTCCGGTGGTACGAGGCAGAAAGTAAGCGCAGCACTTGCTTTTTTATTTGATCCTACAGTACTTATCCTGGATGAACCTACAGCAGGACTTGACCCCATATCCTCTGAAATTTTAAAAGAAAAAATCATAAAAGAAAAATCCAATGGTAAACTGATCATCATCTCTTCGCATATCCTCAGTGAACTCGATGATATGGTTACTGAAGTGATGTATATGGAATTCGGTTTCCTGAAATTTCATAAAAAAATTGAAGCACTGAGGGCAGACACCGGTGAAACAAAATTGTCGAAAGTAATTGCCACATTAATGCTGCAGTCCAAATGAAAAAAATATTCAAATATGTGGTGATTGATATTCTGAGAAACAGGATACTGTTGATGTATACCATCATATTGCTGGCCATCTCTTTCAGTATTTTTAATTTAGAAGATAATTCTGCAAAAGCGATACTGAGTTTACTGAACATTGTACTCATCATAGTTCCACTCGTAAGTATATTATTTGCTTCCATCTACGTTTACAACAGTGCAGAATTTTTAGAATTGCTGGTGAGCCAGCCATTGCAACGTAAAACTATATGGCTGAGTTTATTCTTTGGTCTTACTTTTTCCTTGTGCCTTGCTTTTTTTGTAGGAATAGGAATTCCTATATGCCTGTATCATTTTGATGCAACAGGATGTATGATGATAGGAACCGGATTATTACTTTCTGTCATCTTTGTTTCTATTGCCATGCTTGCCACTGTTCGCATACGTGATAAAGCAAAAGGAATAGGTATGGCCATTTTATTGTGGTTGTATTTTTCTGTATTATATGATGGTTTTGTTTTAATGATACTGTTTCAGTTCCAGGATTATCCGTTGGAAAAAATCGTTTCTTTCATATCTGCATTGAATCCGATTGACCTCGGAAGAATACTGGTGATCATAAAAATGGATGTCTCGGCACTCATGGGATATACCGGTGCTGTTTTTAAAATTATGTTCGGTTCAGCAGCAGGAACAATGGTGGCTTTTGGGATCCTGTTATTGTGGTCGGCATTGCCTGTATCGCTTTCCCTGGCACATTTCAAAAAGAAAGATCTTTAAAACATTTTTATGAATAACGACATCAATTGTCGCAGAGACATCCAGCAGCTTATTGACTCCTTTTATGATGATGTAAGGAAGGATGAATTGATAGGTTTTATTTTTAATCATGTGGCCAAAGTGAACTGGAATACACATTTACCTGTCATGTATGATTTTTGGGAAAATGTACTTTTTCACACAGGGCGTTATGAGGGTAATCCATTGCAAACACATCTGCACCTTAATAAAATGATCAGGCTTACAAATTTACACTTCGACAGATGGTTGAAAATATTTGTAAATAAAGTTGATTCATTATTTGAAGGAAATAATGCGGAAGCAATCAAATCGAAAGCAAAAAGTATTGCTACGGTTATGCAGATCAAATTAAAAATACATGAATAACATTTATTGATTTTAATAACATTAAAAAAGGAGGCTCTCTCAAAAGTAGACAGCCTTCTTTTTTTATTTTCAGTTTTTTAATGTTGTTTATCCCCATTGATAGTGCATAAATAATCATCCTTTTTCAAGAAACGTTTTTCTTCTTATACTTGTCTTATAAGCATGAAAAAAAGGAATGATCTTAAAGTTATTTTTAAGACCTATAATCAGGGTCAGCCAATGTTGCTGCCCCCATCTCTGGGTGAACTTATCGCGGATAATCATCCGGTGCGGGTGGTAAAAAAAGTGATTGAACAAATCAACATTCAGCCACTTATAAATAAATACAATGCCGGAGGCACCAGCAGTTTTAATCCGCAGATTTTATTGAAAGTTTTGGTTTATGCTTTTATCAATAATATTTACAACAGTCGCAAAATAGAGGAAGCCCTTCAGCAAAATAATCACTACATGTGGCTGAGTGCCATGAGCACTACTTATCATCATTGTTCTGTTAATCATTTTAGTTCCGGTGGCGGTAAAAAAGGTGGTGGATTTATGAGTAGCCGGGGTTATCGGGGTTTAGGCGGTTCTATTTTCTGGGGCAGCATGCTAGGCGGCGGAATTGGCGGCGGCTTCTGTGGTGGAGGATTCGGCGGCTTTGGCGGTGGAAGTTTCAGAGGCGGTGGTGCAAGTGGTAGTTGGTAAATATACTATTGAATTTATTTATTGATGATAACTTTGTATCCTGCTTTTTTATAATTATCAGTAATCTCAAGTATATATGTTCCTGAAGAAACAGAAGAAACATCAATTTTTTGAGAGAAAGAATTTGAAGAATTCTGAAGGATTGTTTGCCCGGTCAAATTTATAATCTTCCATTTTTTTATCGGTGCAGAATTTTTTACTTGTAAAAAACCGTTTGAAGGATTAGGATATATTGAAACATAATTTTTATTTTCAAAGCGTATGTTTTGTATGGATGAATAAGTGTGAATATTATTTTCTCCTACCATTTTGATTCTGTAAAATAAAACGCCCTCCCCTCTAATGGAATCAGCATAATAGTAATTTTTAACACTGTTGTTATTTAATGCGGAAGAGAGAGTGCTGAATTTATTAAAGTTAATCCCATCACTGCTTCTTTCTATTTCAAAGTGACTGTTAGTAAATTCCTGAACTGTTTGCCAGTTAAGTATTGCTTTGGCATTAATTTTCTTCACGGTGAAATTTATAAAACCAACAGGTAAAATATTACAGACAGGTGGTAAATCCCCTGCACTTTGAAAACTGCCGTTTATCACATACCAGCGCTGCCATGCGCCCCCGCTTCCTGATTGCCAGTCACTCAGGTTGAAACTGTTTGCCCCTGTAGTTGTTCCTTTAACATTATAAACCTTAAATGCTTTATTTGTCTGGTTCCATGTTAATGGCACACCAGCACTGATAGTTTCAGGTGCGTTGTTTATGATCTCGCAATTGCGTTGGATGAAATAAGCATTGTCATCATTGGATGGATAATTGCCATACACTCTGGCAGTACCGGCATTGTCAATACATACCGCTGTATATTCATCGCAGGCAATTCCTTTTAGGTTATAATTCCAGTCTTGTTTCGCTCTTGCAAGAAAAACTATATGTCTTCCGCGCCTGTCAGGATTATCAAAATGTGTATCAGTGATCACGCTATCAAGAAATGGCGTTTTAATAAATTCATTAGAGTCTATAGTTACATTTGAAGCATAAGGATTATTAAGTGCCGTGGCAGAAGAAACGGTTCCGTTTTCAGCGGAAAAAACATATCTACTTAGAATAGCCATGCCGGCGCTCGTACCACCTATAACAATATTTTTTTGGGAAATTGCATTATTTATTAGTGTTGCCACTGAAGTGTTCCGCCAGTAAGAAATGTAATTCCATTGATTACCTCCAGCAATCCAGATTGCTTCTGCCTTTTGGATTTTTTGTAAAACATATGGGTCTGAAGAAGCAGTAGCATTATTAAACACAATGGTTTCTACAGAATTGACGTTAACGCCAAGTGAACTGTATAAATAGTCATTATATCCATTACTGCCTGAAGTACGCAGCACAAGAACATCTCCTCCGTTACAACGATTAAGAAACCACTTCATCGCTTCATCGTTTTCAGTTGCACCACCCATCAAGCATATACCCCCTGACGGTGTTGTAGTTGCATCAACAGGATTACCCGTAAAATAGGAGGTATAGTTCTGCCCGTAGGATTCAGATATTAAAAAAATTAAAGAAATCAACAAAAATACTCTTTTCATTTCATGTGAATTTTATCAATCAAAATAACATGATTATAATCTATTTAAAAACCTGCTGAATATAATTTTCAATCTCTGTTCCTTTCGATTTTGATAAAGCATCCAAAGATTTTTTAAACATCGGATCTACAAATGAACGGTATTGTTCAGGAATTGCATTTCTGAATTGCATTATATCATCGATACCTTTTTTTATCTGAGCCATATCATTCAGTTTTAGAAGGTATTCTCCGTATTTTTCGGTTGATCTTACTTTTTTATCCGACGTTGGAGAACTTCTGTAACTATTGGAAACCATTTCGAAATCTGCAGCCGTTCCGTTTTTGATGATCACATCCATCACCACATCGCCCAATGCATCTTTCGCACCTGTGCCATATTGTTTCGCAAGTGTATAAGCATTATCAGGATCAATTGCCACCAAACCTTCCAGGGACGCTCCTGCAACACTATAAGATGAATCAGTTATGTTGGATTTATAAATGGCTTCGTATTTTTTGTCAGCCGTTTTTGCTAAATATTTGATAGCAGCTGCTTTTGTTTTTTTATCAAAATCTTTCCTGGCAATATCTTCAATGGTAGATAAAACAACAGGGTCAGCTTTGTATGGTGATGCGGCGATCTTTTGTAAAGTGAGTTGTCGGATTCCTGCTGCTTTATCATATAAACCTTTGGCAATTTCCGGCATACTTTTCTTCGCAAAGAAATCAATGGCTTCTTTCCTGTCCAGATACAATTTTGCATATTTCCATTGAGCAATGGCATTTTCTTCACTTTTATTATCTGTCTTTTCTGCTAATAAAATTTTATCAGCATCCACATTTATCAGATCTGGCTTGGAATTATACGGAAACACAAGCGTATCCACTTTATTACTCAGCCATACATTGTACCGTACTTTATTAGCTCCATTGTAAACATCAACAGCTATTGGCAATTGAAATATCTTTCCAGATTTTTGTGTTTGTTCAACAATAACATAGGCTTTACCAGCCGCATCATCATAGTTGTAATTTATTTTCAGTTTTGGATGCCCGCTTCCATAATACCATTGATTCCAGAACCAGTTCAGATCTTTCCCGGTTGTTTCTTCAAATGCCAGGCGAAGGTTAGCCGCTTCACCCGATTTGAATTTATTAGTAGTAAGATAATTATTGAGTGATTTAAAAAACGCACTATCACCAACATAATTTCGAAGCATGTGTAAGATGCGTCCTCCTTTATTGTAACTCACTGCGTCGAAAACATCATCATGATTCGCATAATGAAAACGAACCAGGTCTTTTGATTCACTGCCACTCATGATATAATTCTGCATATCTGCAAAATTGTCTTTATCCGCTACATCTCTTCCGTATTTATATTCGTTCCAGAGGTATTCACTGTAATTGGCAAAACTTTCATTTACGGTAATCATCGTCCAGCTTTCAGCTGTTACCAGATCTCCGAACCATTGATGAAATAATTCATGTGCAATAGTAGATTCCCAGTCGTTGCCGTCAGACAATTGCCTGTTGTTCTGATAGGCACCTTCACCATGTAAAGTGGAAGTGGTATTTTCCATAGCTCCGCTCACATAATCACGTCCCACTATCTGTGCATATTTCGCCCATGGATATTCCACACCGAGTAGTTTTGAAAAATACCCGATCATCTCAGGTGTAAGACCGAAAATACCTTTTGCATAAGGTGCATATTCTTTCTCAACATAATAACTCACTTCCTTTCCTTTGTACGAATCTTTGATAATGGAATAATCACCTACACCCATAAAAAATAAATAAGGTGCATGTGGCAGATCCATTTTCCAGTAATCCGTACGTGTGCCATCCGCATTTTTTTTCTGGCTGATCATCAAACCATTTGAAAGCGTAACATATTTTGCAGGAACGGTCATATATATCTCTTCCGTTGTTTTCTGATTCGGTTTATCTATAGTGATCATCCATGCGCTGTTGGCCTCCGTTTCGCCCTGCGTCCATATCTGTACAGGCTTGTTAGGTTCAGTACCTTTCGGATTGATAAAATACAAGCCCTTAGCACCGGCAATCGCCACGCTGCCTTTCAGGTCAAGATCATTGGGCTTGCTGATGTAATCGAAATACAGCGTATATTTTTCTTTGGAAGTATACGTTCGGTCCAGTTTAATGTTCAGCTGCATACCATCATACGTATATTTCAAAGGTGTTTTTATTGTTCCTTTTACTACCGACAATTCTTTTATTTCCATGCCTTTTGCATCCAGCAATAAGGAATCTGTAGCATAAAAATGCGGTTGTAAAGTGAGCCACTCCCTGCCATACATCCAGGCTTTATCATAATCAAAACGAACTTCTAGTTTGGTATGAACCAGGTCGTTGATGCGGGGGTTGGATGCTCTCCATATTTTTTTCCAGCTTGTGTCTGTAGGCTCCTCGCCGGGTTGCGCAAACAATGAATAACTGCTTACCAGGATTGTAAGCATGCAAATAATTTTCTTCATAATGATGATTATTGGGTAAAATAACAGACTCAAGATACAATGAACAAAACTTTTATATAAGTGGTAATTACATTTCTATAACTTAGTTTTGTACATACAACATTAAAATGAAGATTTCCCTATTCATCCTTTCCCTCCTGGCTTTTGGATCATCCATGGCTCAGCAACATTTCTTTTTATACATTCAGACGGAAAATAAGCAACCTTTTTATGTTAAAGCAAATGAGAAGTTGTACAGTTCTTCCGCCACCGGGTATGTAGTGATCTCTAAACTTTCGCCCGCTATTCATGTACTCACCATTGGTTTCAATAAAGATGCTTTCCCTGAGCAAACCTTCCGACTGGTAGTGGATAAAGATGCCGGATATCTTCTGAAGGATTATGGTACGAAAGGATGGGGACTCGTGAATCTTCAGAATAACCTGGTGGTGATGAATGGTTCTCAGAAAGCAGAACCGGAATCGGATGAAGATGCTTTTTCCAATACGTTATCACAGGTAGTGAACTCGCCTGATCTTAAAAAGGAAGATAAAAAGGACGTAGTTCTGAAAGAAAAACCAGTTGTGCCGAGTGCAGATACAAAGCCTGCAGATAAAACTATTCCGGTAATAAAGATTTTGCTGAATGAAACAGATGGAAAAGGAAGACAGATGCTTTACCAGGACGGAAATGATACCATCCGGGTTTTTATCGAAAATTCAATCGCGGTTTTAAATACAGATCAGGTGGTTAAAAAAAAGGAAACAGTGGATGAAGTAAAAAAAGAAAAGCCTGCTGTGATTGAAATAGAAAAAAGTAAAGAAGAATTAAAACCCGTTGCAGAACCTAAAGCGGAAGTGAAAATGGTGAACTCAGATTGTAAAACATTTGCCACGCAGGAAGAATTTTTAAAACTCAGGAAAAAGATGGCTGCGGAAAATTCAGATGATGAGATGATCGGGTTGGCGAAAAAAGAATTTAAAAAACGTTGTTTTGCTACGGAACAGATCAGGAACCTGAGTGTTTTGTTTTTGGGGGATGATGGCAAATATAAATTCCTTGATGCAGCATATCCCTTTGTTCATGACTCATCCGGCTTCAGTTCCCTTGAAAATATTCTTACGGATGTGTATTATAAGAATCGTTTTAAGGCGATGATCAGACGTTAAATGATGAACAGGTTTTTCATAGAGTTGGCGTATATGGGCACTGCTTATGCAGGATTTCAGAAACAGCAGAACGCTAATAGTATCCAGGCTGAGATGGAGAAAGCCCTTGAAATATATTTCCGTAAAAAAATTGAACTCACGGGTTCATCCCGTACGGATGCAGGTGTTCATGCCCTGCAGAATTATTTTCATACAGATACAGATATTCCTGAAACAGAACTGTCAAAATCGGTATATCATATCAATGCAATACTTCCGGATGATATTGTTATGAAATCGGTTAAGCACGTAAATCATGATGCGCACTGCAGGTTCGACGCCATTTCCCGAACTTATCATTATACATTATACCTGAAAAAAGATCCTTTTATGAAGGACAGGGGTTTCTTCTATCCCTACAAGTTAGACCTGGATGTACTGAATGCTGCAGCTTCGATCGTTAAGGCCTCTGCAGATTTTGAGGTTTTTGCAAAAAAGAATTCCCAGGTTCATACATTCAACTGCAACATCCTGAAGAGTGAATGGATGGCTGATCAGGAAAAATTGATATATCTAGTAGAAGGCAATCGTTTTTTGCGGGGAATGGTTCGGGGCCTCACAGGTACAATGCTGAAAGTAGGAAGAGGCCGGATGTCGTTGCAGGAATTTGAACATCTCTTTATCTCCAAAATCTCTTCAAAAGTCGACTTTTCTGTACCTGCTCAAGGACTTACCTTAAAAAAAGTAAAATTTTTATAGCCGCTTCTGCAGTGGATTTGAGCAGGTTTTACCATTTTATTTTCAAAATAACTTCAAGAAAGATTTGGGTAGGAAGTAGAGGAGGTATATCTTTGCGCTCCGCTTTTGAAAAAGGGGTGGAAGTTCTTCGAGAAAAGTATCCGGAATTGATAGGTTTTAGTAAGGGAAATTTGAAAAAAGATTTCTGAAAAAGCTTAAAAATATTTGGGTGATAAAATAAAGGCACGTAGCTTTGCCGTCCCGATGAAAAAAGGGGTAGGCTGGAGACGGCCGCAAGATCTTTGAAAGTTTGGAAACAGCAGCAATAAACAAGTAAGGTTAGCGCAAATATTAAATTAGAATTTGACAAGTTTTTTCTAGAGAGAAAATACGAAGTCAGTTCAAACAACTCATTTACAATGGAGAGTTTGATCCTGGCTCAGGATGAACGCTAGCGGCAGGCTTAATACATGCAAGTCGAGGGGCAGCGCGGGTAGCAATACCTGGCGGCGACCGGCAAACGGGTGCGGAACACGTACGCAACCTTCCCAAAACTGGTGAATAGCCCTCCGAAAGGAGGATTAATACACCGTAACATAATGAAGTGGCATCACTTTATTATTATAGCTCCGGCGGTTTTGGATGGGCGTGCGCCTGATTAGGTAGTTGGTAGGGTAACGGCCTACCAAGCCTGCGATCAGTAACTGGTGTGAGAGCACGACCAGTCACACGGGCACTGAGACACGGGCCCGACTCCTACGGGAGGCAGCAGTAAGGAATATTGGTCAATGGACGCAAGTCTGAACCAGCCATGCCGCGTGAAGG